>CAVDRT010000124.1:0-4188 GCA_963611445.1 bacterium | reverse complement strand
ACTTGTTGCGATTTTCGCTAACTTCTGATTAGCGCTTTTCGTTAATAGCTGCCTGTGCTGCTGCAAGGCGGGCAATCGGAACGCGGAAAGGTGAGCAAGATACATAATCAAGGCCAATCTTGTGGCAGAATTCAACGGAAACGGGGTCGCCGCCGTGCTCGCCGCAAATGCCGCAATGGAGTGACGGACGAACTTTTTTGCCGAGTTCTACTGCCATTTCCATAAGTTTGCCGACACCGTTCTGGTCGAGTTTGGCAAACGGGTCATTTTCATAAATCTTGCTGTCATAATAAGCCTCAAGGAACTTACCTGCGTCGTCACGGCTGAAGCCGAAGGTCATCTGGGTGAGGTCGTTGGTGCCGAAGCAGAAGAATTCAGCTTCTTTTGCAATTTCGTCAGCGGTGAGACAAGCTCTCGGGATTTCCATCATTGTGCCGACTTCATACTTGAGGTCAGCGCCGGCAGCCGCGATTTCAGCGTCTGCGGTTTCAACAACGACATCTTTAACGAACTTGAACTCTTTGAGTTCGCCTGTGAGCGGAATCATAATTTCAGGAACAATGTTCCAATCCGGGTGAGCCTTCTTAACATTGAGAGCCGCGCGGATTACAGCGGAAGTCTGCATTTTTGCGATTTCCGGATAAGTTACCGCAAGACGGCAGCCGCGGTGACCCATCATCGGGTTGAACTCGTGGAGAGACTGAATGATGTTCTTGATGTCTTCAACAGTCTTGCCCTGAGCTTTTGCAAGAGCTTCGATGTCGGCTTCTTCGGTCGGGAGGAACTCATGAAGCGGAGGATCAAGGAAACGGATTGTTACCGGGTTGCCTTCAAGTGCTTCATAAAGTTTCTCGAAGTCGCCCTGCTGATAAGGAAGAATCTTAGCAAGAGCAGCTTCTCTTTCTTCAACAGTGTCAGAGCAAATCATTTCGCGGAATGCAGCGATTCTGTCAGCCTCGAAGAACATATGCTCTGTACGGCAAAGACCGATGCCTTCCGCACCGAGTTCACGGGCTTTTTTAGCGTCGTTCGGAGTGTCGGCATTTGTGCGGACTTTGAGAGTTCTGAACTCGTCAGCCCATTCCATAATTCTGCCGAACTCGCCTGCGATTTCAGCGTCAACAGTCGGGATTATTTCACCGTAGATGTTACCTGTTGAGCCGTCGATTGAAATATAGTCGCCCTCTTTATAGGTTTTGCCGCCGAGGGTGAATTTTTTGTTTGCTTCGTCCATAATGATGTCGCCGCAACCGGAAACACAGCAAGTACCCATTCCGCGGGCAACAACTGCAGCGTGTGAGGTCATACCGCCGCGAACTGTGAGAATACCCTGTGAAGCCTTCATACCGGTGATGTCTTCCGGTGAAGTTTCAAGACGGACAAGATCAACTTTTTCGCCGCGTGCATTCCACTCTTCGGCGTCTTCCGCTGTGAAGACAATCTTACCGCAAGCAGCACCGGGAGAAGCGCCGAGGCCTTTGCCTGCCGGAGTTGCAGCCTTAAGGGCTTTTGCGTCAAACTGCGGGTGGAGGAGAGTGTCGAGGTTACGCGGGTCGATCATAGCGACAGCCTGTTTTTTGTCAATCATACCCTCATCAACGAGGTCGCAGGCAATTTTAAGAGCAGCTTTTGCAGTTCTCTTACCGTTTCTGGTCTGGAGCATATAGAGTTTTCCGCCCTGAACGGTGAATTCCATATCCTGCATATCTCTGTAATGGTCTTCAAGGATTGCGCAAACCTTTTTGAACTGCGCGAATGCTTCGGGGAATTTTTCAGCCATTTCGGCAATCGGCATAGGAGTGCGGACACCGGCAACAACATCTTCGCCCTGTGCGTTTACAAGGAATTCGCCCATAAGTCCGGGCTCACCTGTTGCGGGGTCGCGGGTGAAAGCAACACCTGTTCCGCAATCGTCGCCCATATTACCGAACGCCATCATCTGAACATTGACAGCGGTACCCCAAGAATAAGGAATATCGTTATCGCGGCGATAAACATTCGCACGGGGGTTGTCCCAAGAACGGAAAACGGCTTCAACGGCGCCCATAAGCTGTTCTTTCGGGTCGGTCGGGAAGTCTTTGCCGATTTTTGATTTGTATTCGGCTTTGAACTGACCTGCAAGTTTCTTGAGGTCGTCGGCGTCAAGTTCAATGTCCTGTTTAACGCCCTTTGCTTCTTTCATTTCGTCGATGAGCTGTTCAAAGTATTTCTTTCCGACTTCCATAACAACATCGGAATACATCTGGATAAATCTTCTGTAACAGTCCCAAGCCCAGCGGGGGTTGCCTGATTTTTTAGACATAACATCGACAACCTCTTCGTTAAGACCGAGGTTAAGAATGGTGTCCATCATACCGGGCATTGAAGCGCGGGCGCCCGAACGGACAGAAACGAGAAGCGGATTTTCTTTGTCGCCGAATTTCATACCTGTAATGTCTTCCATCTTTGCGATGTATTCCATTATCTGAGCTTTGATTTCGTCGTTGATTTTTCTGCCGTCCTCATAATACTTTGTGCAGGCTTCGGTGGAAATTGTGAAACCCTGAGGAACGGGAAGACCGAGACCTGTCATTTCTGCAAGGTTGGCACCTTTACCGCCAAGGAGTTCACGCATTTTTGCGTTGCCTTCGCTGAAAAGGTAAACATACTTGTGACTCATAGTAAGAATCAACCTCCTAAATTTTTTCGGAACGAATTCCGTTTTTTGCTTTTGTACTCGTCTTTTAAGAGTATCCATCTAATTATATCAGCCTTTGCGGCAAAAATAAAGAACTTTTTTGCCTTTTTTCGGAATTTTTTACACTGTTTTTGAATTTTAGGGGCGATATTTTTGATTTCAGCCCCAAAAACAGCAACAATCAGGGATATTCACCGCAAAAAATCGGTCATATCCCTGATTAAATCATCTTCACAGAATGCTTTTATAAAGTTTTATATACTCATTTGCCGAAACGCCCCAACTGTTGTCGCACTGCATTGCGCGTTTCACGAGAATATCCCAGCCTTTGCGGTCTTTAAAACCTTCGACCGCGCGGTAAACCGCATGAGACATATCGTTTGCGTTATAGTTATCAAATGTAAAGCCGTTTCCGTCGCCGAGACCCGAATCCTTTATCGTGTCGGCAAGACCGCCCGTTCTTCTGACGACAGGAATTGAGCCGTATCTCAAGGCGACAAGTTGAGAAAGTCCGCACGGCTCGCTCTTTGACGGCATAAGGAAAATATCGGAGCCTGCATATATTTTATGCGCAAGATTTTGGTCAAAGCCGAGGCGAAGCCCCACTTTGCCCGGATGTTTTTCCGCCATTGAGTGGAAGAAAGTTTCAAACTCCCATTCTCCGCTGCCGAGTACGGCAAACTGAACGCCCATTCCGAGCATTGCTTCGAATTCGCGTTTGACAAGGTCAAACCCTTTGTGCGAAACAAGACGCGAAACAATTCCGACAATCGGAATATCGGCTCTTTTTTCAAGCCCCAGCATTTCCTGCAGTTTTTCCTTGTCTTTTGCCTTGCCTTTAAGGTCCTCGGCAGAATAATTGAAATCAATTATCTTATCTGTTTCGGGATTATACACCTCGGTATCTATTCCGTTGAGTATTCCGTGAATTTTCCACGACCTTTCCCTCAAAATGCCGTCAAGACCGAAAGCATACCACGGGTCGAGAATTTCACACGAATATGTCGGGCTGACGGTTGTCACGGCATTGCTACACTCAACCGCGCCTTTGAGCAGATTGACGCAGTCGTCATATTCGATAATATGCGACATTTCGTCGGGAAGTCCGAAAACATCGCTTATGAGTTCACGGCCGTATTTGCCCTGATACTGAATATTGTGAATCGTGAACACGGTCTTTATATTGCTGTAAAGGTCGTGATGGTTGCGGTAAAATGCGTCGAGATAGACGGGGACAAGCGCCGTTTGCCAGTCATTGCAATGAATGATGTCGGGCTTGAAATCCACAAGCGGCAGAATTTCAAGCACCGCGCGCGAGAAGAACGCAAATCTCTCGGCGTCGTCGTAGTGACCGTATAAGCCGCCTCTTTTGAAGTAATACTGATTGTCGAGCAGATAGTATATCACATTGCCGACCTTGGCTTCAAACACGCCGCAATACTGCCTGCGCCACGACACGGGGACGGAAACGCTGCCCAAAAATTTCATTTCGTGCCGCATTTCTTCGGGCA
>CAVDRT010000123.1:0-2345 GCA_963611445.1 bacterium | reverse complement strand
AGGCAGACGCCATCGATGATCTGCTGGGTGTTCAGACCCTTACTCTCTGCATAAGTGTCCAGTTCGTTGAAGTAAGCCACGCGCAGTGCCAGATATGTATTGGCGAACAGCTTAACAGCCTCTGCCTCAGTGAAGCCCATGAACAAAGTGTCGATATTCTCTTTGATAGCACCTTCCTGCAGCAGACCAGCGAACTCATGTGCAGCCTCGACCAGACGCTCATCGTTCAGGTCAGTACCAACGATGATACGAGAAGGGTAAAGATTGTCATATAGAGCCTTGGACTCTCGCAGGAACTCCGGGCTGAAGATGATGTTCTTGCTGCCAAACTTCTCACGCGCAGAAATAGTGTAACCCACAGGAATAGTGGACTTGATGACCATAATGGCGTTCGGATTGTATTCCATAACCAACTTAATCACAGCCTCGACTGCGCCCGTGTCGAAGTGCTGGGTATGGCTATCGTAGTTCGTAGGAGCCGCAATTACAACAAAGTCCGCATCAGAGTATGCAGCCTTTGCATCCAATGTTGCGGTCAGTTTCAGTTCCTTCTCGGCTAGATATTTTTCGATATAGTCATCCTGAATCGGCGATTTTTTATTGTTAATCAGTTCCACTTTCTCCGGAATGATATCCACAGCAGTCACCTGATGGTGTTGAGCCAGCAATGTAGCAATTGACAAACCCACATAGCCGGTGCCTGCCACTGCAATTTTATAGTCCTTCTTCATAATTGCATATCCTCCCGAAGCCTCTTTTTTATGGTAAAATTCATATTTGTTCAAGCCAATCATATTTATCTGTATCATAAAACGCCGAATGTTCACGCTGAACACAATTTCAACTTATTATTCACCATAACCGTCCGTTATGTTTTTTGCTGATTTACAGTTTAAAGGCGATTACCGGTTCGTTGAAACAGCGCACAAACAAAGTGTATATCTTGCTGCCGCAACGAGCAGAGCAACACCTATATCTGTCAATTTTAACAGACTTTGTCGATTTTTGTCAAGATTATGCTCCTTCACCGGTAAAGCAAACCATGATTGTTTTGAAAATTATCTTCCAATCAACCGCAAAGCTGCGTTCCTGTATGTACTTAATGTCAAGTTCCATCCACTCATCGAATTTCAAACTGTTTCTTTGCGGTGCTATCTGCCAATAGCAACTGAGGCCCGGAGTGACATAGAGCCGCTGTTTTTCATATTCGCCGTATTGTTCCACTTCGCGCGGAAGCGCCGGACGGGGACCGATTATGCTCATATCCCCCTTTAAAATATTCCACAATTGCGGAAGTTCGTCCAAACTTGTTTTGCGAATAAATTTACCGACACGGGTTATTCTCGGGTCGTCCTTTATTTTAAACACCGGTCCGTCCATTTCGTTTTGTTTCAAAACTTCATGAAGTTTTTCTTCGGCGTCCGGACACATAGACCTGAATTTATAAAACTTAAACAGTTTGCCGTCGCGTCCCACGCGCTGTTGTGTGAAAATCGGTCCGGCTTTCGGGCTGTCTATAACAATAGCAATGCTGATAATTAACATAAGCGGCGACAGTAAAATCAAAGCCATCGCAGAAAACAAAATATCCTGCGCTCTTTTGACCACCCAATAAAGTTTATGTTCTTTTAAATTCTGCTCTTTGTCGATAACCAACGGTTTGTCTTTTACATTTAATTCTACTGCCATACACACCCTCACATTTCATAGATTGACGAAAGTTAAATTCGCACATTTTACCAAACAAACTCTGAATCCCAGACATCAATTCCGGAATCCTGATATACACCCAGAAGGCGATTTCTGAGTTGTTCTTTGGTGACACCCTTTTTCATAATCACCTGCAAAAATCCGCCGCCGCCCGCTCCGGAAATGAATTTTCCGTCAATCATATCTTCACAAGTGGTGAAAATATGGTCTATGCAGGTATTGGTTGAGCCCTTGTCAAGTTTCTTGGAGACTTCCCAATGGCGATTGAGAAGTTTTGCAAATGCGTCAATATCGCCCTGCTCAAGCTCATATTTCATCATAACAGCCAGTTGTTTCATTTCTTCGAGAGCTTCCATCGATTCTTTTTTGCCGCCGATATAATTCCCGATTACATAGCGAAGCAAATTTCTTGCAAGACGGCGCTGACCGGTATAAATAAGCGCGAATCTCTGCCGCAATTCAGCCTTTGCGGCGTCATCAATCACGAGGTTTTCAACCTTCAGTTTTTGTTTGTTCCCGGGTCTTGAAGTGATGAATTTAAATCCGTTTGTCAGTCCGCCGACCTGGTCTTGCCAACCGCCTCCGGTGCTCATAATCTGTTCCAAATTCAAAACCATTTCATATATTTCGGTATC
>CAVDRT010000122.1:0-4765 GCA_963611445.1 bacterium | reverse complement strand
GCGGCGATGTCGGCGCTGTTAAGGCTGCCGTTGAAGCAGGCGGTGCCGCCGCTTCGTCACTCGGCGAAGTTGTTGCAACTCATGTAATTCCGAGACCGCATTCAGATGTGGAAAAATTATTGCCTTCAATTAAATAATTTCTTTGCGGGAGCCGATTTTTATATAAAAACGGACGGCTCCCGCCGGTCTTATCAAAGACTTTGCCCCACTTCGAAAATTCCGGGGTCAAAAACAAACCAAAAAACACAACACACAAATTTGAAAAAAACATTCCTTTAGGGAATTTTATATACACCCCGTTTTCGGGGATTTAAAACGGCAAAAGCGTCCCAAATTCAAATTCAAACGAAGGGATTGAAAATAATGACAATCGGAAAAGTGGTCGGAACGGTTGTTTCGACACGCAAACAGGAATCTCTGGTCGGCTCAAAATTTATGGAGGTCAACCTGATTGAAAACGGCAAGGAAACAGACAAATTTTTGATTGCCGTGGACAGCGTCGGCGCCGGAATCGGCGAAACCGTGCTTGTGACCCTCGGCAGCAGCGCGCGTCTCGCTCTGAGAAACACCGCAGCGCCTGTTGACGCGGTTATCGTCGGAATAGTTGACTGAATTTCAAACCACAATCTTGTTTGACTTAAACGGAGTGAACGAAAATATGAGCGAGCTTAAAACTTTGATGCAAAACGCAGGCATTGTCGGTGCCGGCGGTGCGGGATTTCCGTCCTATGCAAAACTTGCCGACGGCGCGGATACCCTTGTCATCAACGGCGCGGAATGTGAGCCGTTAATATATACCGACTTTTATCTTATGCACGAGCATTTTGATGAATTTCTTCGCGGAATAAATCTTGTTCTCGACGGCGGAAATATCCCGAAATGCGTTATCGGAATAAAGGAGCACACGGCAGAAAGGCTCGGCCTTTCCGATTGGCAGCATTTGAGCGAGCGAATCAGCGTCAGAACAATGCCGAACGCCTACCCGATGGGCGATGAAATCAACCTTATTTATCAGGTCACGGGCAGGGTTGTCAGCCCCGGTGCGCTCCCGATAACCGCAGGGGTTATCGTCTATAATGTCGAAACGGTTTATAACATTGCAAAAGCGGAAAAGGGGGAAAACCTCACCGAAAAATGGATAACCGTCGGCGGTGATATAAAAAACCGCAAAATCATCAGAACGCCTATCGGTATGGCGGTTAAAGACATTTTCAAAAATCTCGGAATCACCGTGCCCGACACTCATATAGTCATTGACGGCGGTCCGTCAATGGGAAAAATCATAAATTATGAGAGTGCGGTCGTCACCAAAACCACAAAATCAATTCTCGTTCTCCCCAAAAACATTCCGGCGGTCACGGGCAAAATGGCGTCGCACAAAACGCACAACACACACGCCCAGAGCAACTGCTGCCAATGCACGCGCTGCACCGATATGTGCCCGAGGGCGCTGCTCGGTTATCCGCTTGAGCCGCACCGCCTTGTGCGCTCCGTTCTCTCGGTTGCCGAGGCAGACCCCGAAATCATCAAAACCGCGTCGCTTTGCTGCAGCTGCGGAGTTTGCGAAATCGCTGCCTGCTGTCAGGGAATTTCTCCCCGCGCGGTCATTGAACAGCTCAAAGGAATACTTGCCAAAAACCGCATTAAATATGTCAGCGATAAAACGCCCGCCGTTAACCCTCAAAGGGATTACAGGTTAATGCCGTCCGAAAGGTGGATGGAACTTCTCGGCGTACATAAAATGGACAAAATGCCCGAATTTGCTCCCGAAATGCAGAAAACAAACAAGGTTAAACTGCTTTTGAAACAAAGTATCGGCGCGCCTGTCACGCCCACGGTCGGAATCGGCGACATGGTCAAAAAAGGCGATTTAATCGCAACCAACGACGGCGGACTTTTTGTTCCGCTTCACGCGTCAATCGACGGAAAGGTCACCGCGATTGACTCTGTCAGTATAGAAATCGAAAAAACGGAAGGGGTAAGATAAATGTTTCACGCAGTCGGAATAATCGAACTTAAAAGCATCGCAAAGGGCGTTGAGGCGTGCGACGAGGCGCTTAAATCCGCAGGAATAGACCTTATTTCCGCGCATCCCGCCTGCCCCGGAAAGTATGAAATCATTGTCACGGGCTCAATTGCAAATGTCACGGCGGCGGTTGACCGCGTCCGCGATAAATTTGCCACATATATAATTGATGTTTCGGTTATGGGAAGAATCGACCAAACCGTCATCACCGCACTTTTCGGCACACAGGATACACCGCGCAGCGGCGCGCTCGGAATAATTGAAACCTTCTCGGCGGCCTCCGCAATCAAAGCGGCGGATATTGCCGTGAAAACCGCCCGCGTTGCAATTTATGACCTTCGTGTTTCAAGAGGTATGGGCGGCAAAGGCGTGGTTATGATAACGGGCGCTGTCGGCGATGTTTCAGCCGCGGTTGAGGCAGGCGCAAAACACGCTCAAAGCGTCGGGCTTTTCAATGCCTCCACCGTTATCGCCGCTCCGCACAGCGAACTTTGGGAGCAGCTTTGATTTTCGGCCCCCCGTTTTGCCGTTCGGGACAAAATTTTTAGAAATTTCAAAATTCTTTAGGAGAATTTGAATATGGAACAAATCAAATTTGTCACAGAAAAAAGCGCTCGAATCGACCGTTTGATAAAGACAGTTTATGAAAATATGCCGGTCATAGAAGCCGACAGGGCGGAACTTGTCACCGAAAGTTATAAGGCGACCGAGAATCTGCCGATAATCAAACGCCGCAGCGCCGCATTTTCACATATTCTTAAAAATATACCGATAACCATTCGTGAAGACGAACTTATCGTCGGCAGCAATTCGCTGGCACCGCACGGCTGCCAGATATATCCCGAATATTCCTGCGAGTGGATAGCGGAAGAATTCGACACCTTTGAAACCAGAGAAGCCGACCCGTTTTATATTTCGGAGGACACCAAAAAAAGGCTTGCCCCCGTCTGCCGTTATTGGAAAGGCAAAACGGTGAGCGATCTGGCACGGGCAAATATGGCGCCCGAGGCATACTCCGCTTTCACAAAACACAATGTTTTCACCGTCGGGAATTATTTTTATAACGGCGTCGGGCACATAAATGTCGATTATAACAAGGTGATGACTAAAGGACTCTCGGGAATTATCGAAGAAGCCGAGAGCGCGCTTTCCGCTTTAAAAGTGACCGACGGCGACTATGCCGACCGCCGCGCTTTCCTCGAAGCGGTCATTGAAAGTTGCAGCGCCGTTGTGTTGTACGCCCGCCGTTATGCTGCTTATGCCGCCGCAAAGGCTGCCGAGTGCCGCGACCCCGAAAGACGGGCGGAACTTTTGAAGATTGCCGAAAACTGCCGCACGGTTCCCGAAAAACCCGCAGAGGATTTTTGGCAGGCGTGCCAGAGTTTTTGGTTTATTCAGCAACTTTTGCAGCTTGAATCAAACGGTCACTCAATTTCACCCGGCCGTTTTGACCAATATATGTACCCGTTCTATAAAGCCGACCTTGATCTCGGCAGGATAACGCGCGAATCGGCACAGGAATTGCTTGACTGCATCTGGGTCAAATTCAACGACCTCAACAAGGTCCGCGACGCCGCGTCGTCAAAAGGCTTTGCGGGATACGGTCTTTTCCAAAATCTCATTGTCGGCGGTCAGAACGAATATGGATTTGACGCAACAAACGACCTTTCATATATGTGCCTTGAGGCGGCAATGCATGTTCGTTTGCCGCAGCCGTCCCTTTCAATCAGGGTTTGGAACGGCTCGCCCGAAAGCCTGCTTTTAAAGGCGGCGGCACTCACGAGAATAGGTACGGGGCTTCCGGCTTATTATAATGACGAAATCATAATCCCCGCGATTATGAAAAGAGGGCTCACATTGGGCGACGCGCGCGACTATTGCATTATCGGCTGTGTTGAGCCGCAAAAGGGAACAAAAACCGACGGCTGGCACGACGCCGCATTTTTCAATATGTGCCGTCCGCTTGAACTTGTTTTCAAAAACGGGTTTGAAATGGGCGAACAAATCGGACTTAAAACCGGCGATGTTTCTTCTTTCAAAACTTATGAACAGTTTGTCGACGCTTATAAAAAGCAAAGTGACTATATGGTAGGGCTGCTTGTGAACGCCGACAACGCGGTTGACGCCGCGCACGCCGCGCGCTGCCCGCTGCCGTTTGAATCCTGTCTTGTCGACAGTTGTATTCAAAAAGGCAAAAGTATTCAGGAGGGCGGCGCTCACTATAATTTCACGGGTCCGCAGGGGTTTGGCATTGCAAATATGACCGACGCGCTGATAGCCGTGAAAAAATATGTTTATGATGAAAAGCGCTTCACTCTCTCGGAACTCAAAAACGCGCTCGACTTCAACTTCGGCAAGGGAATGACCGCCGGGGGACAGGCGGATATTTGCCTTGAAACCGTGTCGGAACTTTTGAAAAACGGAATTACTCCGAGCGAAGAAGACATTGAAAAAATCGCAAAAGAGGTCAAAAAGCAAACCGAACTTTCGCCCGAAATGAAGGTGAGGTTTGAAGAAATACACGAACTCATAGAAAACGCGCCCAAATACGGCAATGATGACGAAACCGTTGATTTGACCGCGCGCGAGGTTGCGTATATCTACACAAAAGAGGTTGAAAAATATAAAAATCACCGCGGCGGCAACTTCCAGGCGGGGCTTTATCCCGTTTCGGCAAATGTTCCGCTCGGCGAGCAAACGGGGGCAACACCCGACGGCAGATATGCCCAAACCCCGATT
>CAVDRT010000121.1:0-14968 GCA_963611445.1 bacterium | reverse complement strand
GGCAATTATTTACATCGGGTAGTCTCCGCAGGAAAACTGAGCCGCCCACGGGGGGGAATCCCGTGGGCGGCTCATTACAGATTTCAGTAAATTAAGGAAAATCAGCCGTTATTTTACATCTGCCGGAAATTTGTCAATCAGTTTTTCGACAAAGCGGGCAATCAAAAGTGCGTCGTGAATTGTCACCTTGCCGTCGCCGTTCACATCGGCGGCTTTTTGAGATTTTGAATTGAGTGTTGCCGACCCAACATCTGCCTGTGCTGCCAAAACAGCGTCGTTCAAATCAATCACATCATCGCCGTTCACATCTCCAAACGCCTGTGTTTTTCCGTTATATTCCGATGAGGTTATTTCAAACGGGTTTGCAACGGCATTGTTTACACTCTCAACAACAGCCAATTTTTCCTCTTCCGTAACAGGTGTTATTATTCGGTTGCCGTCACGACCCGTGCCGAATGTTGAGAGCAGTTCGTCCGCCGATATACCCGTAATTGATTTGATAACCGTTGCATTTGCAAGGTATCTGCCGAGTGTCGAAAGGTGAAGTCCGTCGCGCGTGAGTTGATAGCCTTTTGTTGTACCCAAATTATTCCCGGCGTCATCCTTATCGGTTTGAAGATACCTGTAATTAAGATAAGAGGTTCGGGCGTTTTGGATTGCAGTACCCGCCGGAATAATGCCGTCGAATTTATTAAGCGGCAAAACTTCGGTCTGAACAGATTCCAATATGCCGTTATACATAGTTTCTTGACTGTTATTATAATAATTTTTATAATACATTTCATTTGCGAAATTGGGGTAATCCTCGGCATACGCCCATGTCATAAGCCACAGGAACTTCGGCTTTTCCCCTACAAGTTCGCGGACTCCGTCAACCAACGACTCTAAATTGCCGTATGATGACGGCACGCCGCTCGTCGGACTTGCCTGCTGAAAGATTACATAATCCCAATAATCTTTTTGCGGTTCTCCGCCGTCTCTTCTGAAATTTATCGCGTCCTTTATGGTTGCAGGATCTTTTACATACCAATAAGGTCTTTTGAAATATCTGAATTGATAAGACGCCAAATCCCCCGTAAAGGCTTGCCAATGGTAATTTATATCACAACTGCCTTTGTAAAGATAGTCAATCTCGGCATCGATACCTTTGGCTATCAGTAATTGCTGTGCGAATTCCAAACTGTCCGCCGCAAAACTGTTTCCGATTGAAAGAATTTTCAACTTTCCGTCACCGTTTACATCCCAACTTTTATCCGAATTTCCGGTCGCTCCGACATTAAGCGCGGAAAACGAAAACACGCCGAACGCCACGAGGGCACACAGCAGAAGCGAGATTGTTTTTGTTATGTATTTTTTCACAATAGTTCAATCTCCTGTTTTTTATCTACTGTGATATTATACAACGAGTCGGCGGCGCTGTCAATGACAGCAATTTATTTAAACACGGCAAAAAGCAAAACCGCGCACGCTGCCAACACCGCCAAAGCGGACACCGTAACGGCAATCGATTTTTTTGAAAATGTTTTTGCTTCTGTTTTTTCCGCCAAACCCATTTTGCGGAAAGCGCCGATCAGGGGTTTATAAAGCAGCACCGAGACTGCGGCGTTAAGAGTGTATTTAATTAAATTAAACGGCAAAAAAAGCGGCAGGAGCATTTTTATTATCGCTTCTCTCGGCATACCGGTAAATAAAGGCGTGATGACACAATTTGCGCCGAGCATTAAAGCCGTTGTAACCAAAACCGAAACGGCAAAGCCCGCCACGGCACCGCCGAGCGTGCGGCGGTATTTATAAGCAATGCCCACAATTCCCGTAAACGCAACACTTGAAACGGCGTTCATAATAAGGCCGTACATTCCGCTGTCGCTTATTGTGACAAGTTCCAAAAGCGCCAAAACGACCGATGACAAAACGCCGTAAAGCGGTCCGAACATTAAAGATAAAATCGCGGTTATCGCGTCTTTAAATTCGAGTTCCAAAAAGCCGTTAACCGGTATTTTTATGACAACCACCGTAAGATATGCGGCGGCGGTCAAAACAGCCGTGACCGTCATTTTGGCAAGATCTGTTTTTCTTTTTTCCATTTTGAAACACCTCTGACAAAAAATAAAGCGCCCGCGAAAAGCGGGACGCTTAAAATCCGAAAATATTTCACCGACGCCGAAAAAACCGGTGCGGCTTAAACGGATTCTTCTCTCATCCGGACTTTAACCGTCGGTTTCGGAATTTCACCGAATCATTTTCCCGAAAAAGGAAAATTCGCGGACTTTACCGCCGGTGGGGAATTGCACCCCGCCCCGAAGAATTGTTGTACATATAAATTTCATAAGGACAATATAATTATATTGCACTCCGACCGATAAGTCAACCGAAAACCGCAAATTTCACGCAAAAAACAGCGAGGGCGACCTGTGCCAGCATTATCAGAGGCAAGCCGACCATAAACTTGGGTTTTCTTGTTTTGTGACATATCAGACACATTGTGAGAAACATAAAGAAACTGCCGCCGAGCATAGAAAAAAGTATAAGCGTGTTTTCTGGAACGCGGCTTTTGCCCGATTTTGCCGCTTTTTTGTCCGCAATTGTTATTAAAACTGAAAGTGTTGAAATTGCCGCAAAATACGGTATTATAATCTTAATCATTTTCCACTCCGGAATTGACCCTTTTAAAGAGGTGCTATTTATATAATGAAGAAACTCAGATTTTTATGCGTTGTTTTAAGTCTGCTTATTTTTCTTTCGGCTTGCGGAAATTCCGCGAAAAGCAACAAAAAAATGATACAAAATGAGCCGCAAAATGTCAAGCGTGAATTCTCTCTTAAAGGTGTTTGGATTTCTTATTTCGAACTGGAATCCGAAGATAAAAATTTTGACGGATTCAAAGCAAAAACCGACGAAATGTTTGAGTCTGCCGCAAACGCCGGATTCAACGCGGTTTTTGTTCACACGCGCGCAAACGGCGACGCAATTTATAAATCCGACTATTACCCTTTCAGCCGCTCGTTTATAAACACGGACGGAAGCGACCCCGATTTTTCACCGCTTGAATATATGGTCCGAAAAGCGCACTCTCTCAATCTCTCAATCCACGCCTGGATAAACCCTTACAGAATAGCGTCGTCTGTCGGAAGTATCGATGAACTGCCCGACTCCTCCCCTGCCGCAAAGTGGCTTCGGGACGGTGACCCCGCAAACGACGGCTGCATTAAAACCTTGCCGGCGGCGGATGGAAAAATCTCCGTTTGGCTGAATCCTGCGCGGCAGGAAGTCAGAAATCTCGCCATCAACGGCGTGAGGGAAATTATTGACAATTATAATGTAGACGGAATACATATCGACGATTATTTCTATCCGACAACCGATGAAGATTTTGACAGGGAAGATTATACCGCCTATACCGAAAGCGCCGTTTCTCCCCTCCCGCTTGACGGCTGGCGAAGACTTCAGGTGGATTCGCTTGTTTCGGCGCTTTACAGAACGGTTCATTCAAAAGAAAATCTCATTTTCGGCATAAGCCCGGCGGCTGACATTTCAAACGACGGCACGGACAAAAATTACACCAACCAGTATGCCGACATCGCAAAATGGGTCGGCGTCACGGGATACTGCGACTATATCGCGCCGCAACTCTATTTCGGTTTTGATTATCCCGCCGAAGACTACCGCTTTGAAAACCTTTTGAACGAATGGTCCAACTTAAAAAAAGATACTTCCGTGAAATTCTATGTGGGGCTTGCGGCATACAAACAGGGTGAAACGGACTCAGGAAGCGACGAATGGCTCAAAAACACGGATATTTTAGTTAGGCAGGCAAAACTCGCAGAAAAATGCACCGACGGGATTATCGTTTATTCCTATTCCTCGTTTTTTTCAAACAGTGAAATAAATACGGCGAACAGAGAAAAACTCTCGAAGTTTTTAAAAGACAGCGAATAAACTGTGCAGTTTGGTCAAATATGCAATTTTATTCACTAATATTCAGTATATTTTTTACTATATTCAATATTTTATGAATATTTATTATTTTTTCTCTTGACAACGGGTGTGCGTTGATGTATAATTCAAAACATAGAAAACAAATACACAACATTTTCGGGGAGGAAATTAAAATGGATAAAAAAGATATTAAAAAGGTTGTTTTGGCATACTCGGGCGGACTTGACACCTCGATAATCATTCCGTGGCTCAAAGAAAACTATAATAACTGCGAAGTTGTTGCGGTTTCGGGCAATGTCGGTCAAAACGATGAATTGGACGGACTCGAAGAAAAGGCAATCGCCACAGGTGCTTCAAAGCTCTATGTTCTCGACCTTACCGATGAGTATGTTGACGATTATATAATCCCGACGATGAAAGCGGGAGCCGTTTATGAAGAATATCTTCTCGGCACAAGCCACGCACGCCCCTGCATCGCAAAAGGTCTTGTTGACATTGCAATCAAAGAAAACGCCGATGCAATCGTTCACGGCTGCACCGGAAAAGGAAACGACCAGGTTCGTTTTGAACTCGCAATCAAACATTTTGCGCCGAATATGCCCATCATCGCCCCTTGGCGTGAATGGACAATCAAATCCCGTGAAGAGGAAATCGAATATGCCGAAGTGCATAACATTCCGCTTAAAATCAACCGCGAAACAAACTATTCAAAAGATAAAAACCTGTGGCATCTGTCGCACGAGGGACTTGACCTTGAAAACACAGGAAACGAGCCGATGTATGAGAAAAAAGGTTTCCTTGAAATGGGTGTTTCTCCCATTGACGCACCAGACGAGCCCACTTACATAACACTTGATTTCGAAAAGGGTATCCCCGTTGCGCTTGACGGCGAAAAAATGAGCGCCAAAAACATTATCCTGAAACTCAATGAACTCGGCGGCAAAAACGGAATCGGAATTATTGATATTGTTGAAAACCGTCTTGTCGGTATGAAATGCAGGGGCGTTTATGAAACTCCCGGCGGCACAATTCTTTATAAAGCGCACAGCGTTCTTGAAACCCTCTGCCTTGACAAACTCACGATGCACGAAAAGCAGAAACTTTCAATTACATTTGCAGAACTTGTCTATAACGGTCAATGGTTCTCGCCTTTAAGGGAAGCACTCTCCGCTTTTGTTGACAAAACCCAAGAAAAAGTCACGGGAACCGTTAAGCTCAAACTTTACAAGGGCAATATGATAAACGCCGGTGTTTGGAGCAAATATTCGCTTTACAGCGAAGAAATCGCAACATTTGACGAAAGCGATTACGACCAGACGGACGCCACGGGATTTATAAATCTTTACGGTCTGCCGACAACCGTTCAGGCAATCGTTGACGCAAAAAACAAATAAAAAACCGCAAAATCCTGTATGGTGCAAAAACCATACAGGATAATTTGATAACACGAAAGGAAACCATTTGTTATGGAAAAAATGTGGGCAGGAAGAACTGACGGAAAGACCGATAATTTGGCGGACGATTTCAATTCATCGATACATTTTGACTGCAAAATGTACCGCCAGGATATTACGGGCAGTATGGCGCACGCCGCAATGCTCGGAGCAAAAAACATTATAAGCCGGTCCGACGCCGACAAAATAATCGACGGTCTTTCGGAGATTTTGGACGATATCCAGTCGGGCAAACTGCAATTCGACCCCGCCTGCGAAGATATTCATATGTTTGTCGAGCAGGTGCTCACCTCACGGCTCGGAGACCTCGGCAAAAAACTGCACACCGCACGCAGCCGCAACGACCAGGTGGCTCTTGACATAAGAATGTACTTGCGTGACGAAACGGAGGAAATCACTTCGCTGCTTAAAAATCTGCTCGCCGTTCTCGCGCAGAAAGCAGAAGAAAACAAAGACGCAATTATGCCCGGTTACACCCATCTTCAAAGGGCGCAGCCCATCACTTTCGGGCATCACCTGATGGCATACGCTATGATGTTCAAAAGGGATATTGAAAGGCTCGGCGACGCGGTTAAAAGAATGAACATCTCCCCCATCGGCTGTTGCGCGCTTGCCGGAACGACCTATGACACCGACCGCCGCTTCGAAGCCGAAAAACTCGGGTTTGACGACATATGTCTTAACAGTCTTGACGGGGTTTCGGACAGGGATTTCTGCGTTGAACTTTTGAGCGATATTTCCCTTATTATGATGCACCTTTCCCGTTTTTCCGAGGAAATCATACTCTGGTCAAGTTGGGAATTTAAGTTTGTCGAACTTTCAAACGCCTACACCACAGGCTCTTCGATTATGCCGCAAAAAAAGAATCCCGATATGGCAGAACTCGTCCGCGGAAAGACCGGCCGTGTTTACGGCGATTTGATGAGCCTTTTGACAGTGCTCAAGGGTTTGCCTCTGGCTTATAACAAAGATATGCAGGAAGACAAGGAATGCATTTTTGACGCGGTCGACACCGTTAAAATGTGCCTTAAAGTCTTCACACCTATGATTGACACAATGACCGTGAACAGAGAAAATATGCTGGCGGCGGCAAACGGCGGTTTCATCAATGCAACGGACCTTGCCGATTATCTTGTCAAAAAGGGGCTCCCCTTCCGCTCGGCTTATAAAATTTCGGGGCAAATCGTCGCACTTTGCATTGAACGGCACTTAACGCTCGAAACGCTCCCGTTTGAAGAATACAAAAAATTCAGCCCCCTGTTTGAAGATGACCTTTATAACGAAATCAGCCTTAAAACCTGCGTGAACAAACGAATTTCCGAAGGCGGCACCTCGGTTTCTTCGGTTGAAAAGCAAATTAAATATATAACGGATTATATAAAATAAGTTTAAAAAATCGGTCGGTTAAAAATTCTTAACCGACCGATTTTTTAATTTTCATCATTTTTGTGATAATAATTATAAACCGCTTTCGCACGCGCCGCGTTCATAAAACTGAGTGTTTTCAAATCCTCCTCGGTTGCGGCGGTCAGAGCGCTTATCGACCCAAAGTGCTTTAAAAGCCGCTCGCCCGTCAATTTTCCTATTCCTTTTATCCCGAAAAGTTCGGAAGTAATGCTTTTTTTCGAACGCCTCTTGCGATGGTAGTTAATAACAAAACGGTGAACTTCCTCTTGAATTGAGAAAACAAGCGAATAAACCCGACGGTTGGGTTTTATCTCAATTTCACCGCCGCCTGAAGCAATTGCGCGGGTTTTGTGCTTTGAGTCTTTCACCATTCCGAAAACCGGAACATTGATGTTCATTTTTTTGAGCACTGCGGCAACTGCCGACAACTGCCCGAGCCCGCCGTCGAGCAAAATGAGGTCCGGAAGCGCTCCGAACCCGTCTGTTCCGCTTTCCGCTTTTTTATACTCCTTAAATCGGCGTTCTATAACCTCTGCCATAGACCTGAAATCGTCCTGCCCCGAAAAGCCTTTGATTTTGAAAAGCCGATAGCCCGTTTTATACGGCTCGCCGTCTCTGAATGTGACCATTGCACCGACATTTTCGTCGCCTGCCGTGTTTGAAATATCATACGCTTCAATACGGCGGGGTATGTTTTGAAGCCCCAGCAATTCCGCAAGTTCGCCGAGCGCGTCCGCGTTCCTGCCTTTCATTCCGCTTTTTTGCGCCAACGCCTCCGCGGCGTTTTCCCTGCACATTTCCGCGGTTTTGAGTTGTTCGCCCCTTTGCGGCACAAAAACCGTCACCGTTCTGCCCGTCTTTTCTCTCAAAAAGCGTTCGACCATTTCACGATCGGCAAAATCCCTGTCGGTGATTATTCTCGGCGGAATTTCATTTTCGGAATAATACTGCCTTATAAATTCGCTGTACGCCGCGTCGGGCTCAAGAATATTTTCGATGAAGAATTCCTTTCGGTCGCAAAATCTTGAATTTTTGAAGACAAACACTTCAAAACACGCCTCATTTTCACCGAAAGCCGCGGCAACCGCGTCCTGCCTTTCATAGGTTGTGAACATAACCTTTTGGCGTTCTGTTATTTTTTCAATCGCCCTTATTTTATCCCTGAGTCTTGCCGCCTTTTCAAACTGAAGTTTTTCGGCTGCTTCTTCCATTTTTGCCTTTAAATCACCCACCGATGACTGCGCCCCGTTTTTGATATACTTGATCGCTTCGGCGACGCTTTCACGGTAATCCGCGGCGGAAATTTTCCCGGCGCAGGGGGCTGAACAAATACCGATGTGAAAGTTAAGGCACGGCCTTGCGCGCCTGACCCCGAATTTCGTTTTTGAACAAGATGGCAGTTTGAAAGTTTTGCGGACCTCATCGACCGTTTGGCGCACGACAAACGCGGAATTATAGGGTCCCAAAAAATCGGCATCGTCATCGTCCCGCTGCATAACCGCCTCAATTTTAGGGTAATCCCCTTTTGTGATTTTGATATAATGATAACCCTTATCGTCTTTTAAAAGAATGTTATATTTGGGGGTATGCTGTTTAATGAGCGAACTTTCAAGTATAAGCGTTTCAAATTCGCTGTCGCATATAATATATTCAAAACTGTCAACATTTGAAACCATTTGGCGCACCTTTTCGGTGTGCTGATTTCCCGCCCCGAAATATTGACTGACGCGGTTTTTAAGTTGAACAGCTTTGCCTATATAGATGATTTCACCGTTTTTGCCGTGCATTATATAAACACCCGGCTGAAGCGGCAAATTGTTTGCCTTTTTCCGAAGTTCGGCGATTTTTTTCTCGTCGCGCATATACTCACCTGCCTTTTAAATAGGATTATATCAGATTTTACTCTTTTTATCAAGAGCGCGGCACTGCGGGGAATGATTGACTAAAGCGGAAAAGAGTGGTATAATATTGAAAAAAGCCGTGAAATTTCATTTAGATTTCACCGTATTTTCAATTTGCATAAGGACTTGTTTTCTTGCCGAAAGGGCATTAGCACCTCGGCGATTAAGGAGTTAACATGAACTTTGATTTTTTGAACAAGGACCGAACACCGGAAGAAAGAAAGAAAAAGGCTTTTATTTGGAATATGGCGGGCAGCGCCTGCAACGCTTCAATCACCTTTGTTTTGACCCTTTGCGTCACCAGATTTTGCGGTGTCGAACAGTGCGGCGTGTTTTCAATCGGCTTTGCGATTGCACAACTTATGTGGACTATCGG
The DNA here is from genome assembly GCA_963611445.1 of bacterium. Lineage (GTDB taxonomy): Bacteria > Bacillota > Clostridia > Oscillospirales > Acutalibacteraceae > CAVALG01. The sequence goes on along the minus strand of CAVDRT010000121.1, from coordinate 5,894 downwards.
AATGTTCGAAGAGGGCACTTATCAGGTGACCGACGCTTCAAATAAACTGACCTTCCCTCAATACACTGCTTTTAAAATTCTTGTTTGCATACTTATGGCGGTCGTAAGTCCGTTTTATGCGCTTTATATGCATATGACGCTTTACAAGACCTATATCGCAGTGCTTTTGTGCATATTTAAACTGACCGACGCCGCCTCAAACCTGTATTTCAGCCTTTTCCAGCAGCACGGACGGCTTGATGTCAGCGGCTTTTCAATGACGGTCAGGAATGTTGTTTCAATGCTCGTCATAGCGCTCATCTTGCTTTTGACAAAGAGTCTCGCGCTTGCGATAATCGTTGCGTCCGCACTGTCAATTGTCTGGATAGTCGTGTTTGAAATGGGGTTTGCCAAAACCCTCACGGATATAAAACCCGATTTTAACCCTCACGCAATGTCGAGACTGTTTTTCGGTTGTTTGCCGCTGTTTTTAAGCACTTTTCTCATTAACTATATTTATAATATCCCAAAATACGGCATTGAACAGTTTTACGACAGCACGGCACAGGCATATTTCAATTATGTCTATTCCGTCGCGTTTATTATGAATCTTTTCAGCCTTTTTGCGCTGAAACCGTTGCAAACAAAACTGACCGAACTTTGGAACACGGGAAAAGACGAAGAGTTCAAATATTCCGTTTTGAAAACTTCGGCGGCTATGGGATTTATCTCGCTGGCGATGGCGTTCCTGCTTGCGTTTTTGGGACCGCCTATACTCGGTTGGATTTATGGGGTTGACCTCTCGATATATCACAGAAGTTTCTTCCTTGTGATGATTGGCGGCGGCATAAGTGCCGTTGTGAATGTACTTTATAACGCAATAACGGTTATGCGGTTGCAGCAGTTTCTTTTGATAGGTTACGGAACATCGGCTGTTTTGTCGGTGATACTCAGCAAATATCTTATATCTCAGTCAGGCGTGCACGGCGCGTGCTGGTTGTTTATTCTCTCAATGGCGCTGATTTTGGCTGTGTTTGCGGTTATATTCATATTGGGATATAAGCACATAAAACTTAACATTTGGAAGATGATATTCGGCGACAAGTGGGATAACTGACAGCGCGTTTTAAACCCACAGAAAGGATTGACGGCGCAAATGAAAAGAAACGATTATTTAAACTGGGATGAATATTTCATCGGAATTGCCCTGCTTTCCGCAAAACGAAGCAAAGACCCGAACACACAGGTGGGCGCCTGCATCGTGAACAGCGAAAACCGTATTCTCTCGGTCGGATATAACGGTATGCCCTGCGGCTGTTCCGACGACATCTTCCCGTGGGACCGCGACGGCGACGCGCTTGACACAAAATATGTCTTTGTGTGCCACGCAGAACTCAACGCCATACTCAACTACACGGGCGGCAGCGTGAGAGGAGCGCGAATCTATACCACGCTTTTCCCCTGCAATGAATGTACCAAGGCGATAATTCAATCGGGAATAAAAGAAATTATTTATTTCAGCGATAAATATTCAGACAGCGACAATGTGCGCGCCGCAAAACGAATGCTTGACGCCGCGGGGGTTAAATACAGACAATATGAAAAATCCGAAAAACAAGTTGAACTCCAACTGTAAATAAATTGTTTTTATGTTTCGAAACGAAGCTGCCGCTCGGGGTGGCTTCGTTTTTTATCGCAAATTTCGATATGAGCGGAAATTATTCGGCAAAACCCGAGAAAATCCGGCTTAATATCAGCCCCCGTCAGTTGACAACGCCCCTTAATTATAGTAAAATGAAACATTATAAAAAGATAAATTGAGAGAATGGAAAGAATAATATGACTGATGATTTTTTTGTCAATTCGGCTGAGAGATACAAACAGGAAATTTTAATTAAGCCGGAACATTTTAATAAGCCCAACATAAAGAAAGGGCTTCGCAATGCGGACGGCTCAGGCGTTGTTGCGGGAATTACGCAGATATGCAATGTTCACGGATATGTTATGGACGAGGGCGAACTCTCCCCCGTTCCCGGTGAGCTTACATACCGCGGCTATTCGATTGACGATATTGCCGAAACCTGCATTAAAAACAAAACTTTTTGCTTTGAAGAAACGGCGTTTCTCCTGCTTCTCGGTCATCTGCCGACCCGGAGAGAACTTGATGAATTCAATTCCATTATCGGCGAAATGCGCTCCCTGCCTGAATATTTCACAGAGGATATTATATTAAAAAAACCGAGCGAAAGCATTATGAACAATCTTTCAAGAGCGGTTTTGGCACTTTATTCATACGACGACAATCCCGATTCAGTCGATGTGGCATATAACATCAAACAAAGCATTTCTCTGCTTGCGAAATTGCCGATAATGACATCCTATGCCTATCAGGCAAAAAAGCATTACTGCGACGGAGAAAGCCTTTTTATCCACTTCCCGAAACCCGAACTTTCAACCGCGGAGAATATTCTGTACATCACAAGGAATGACAACAAATACACACCGGAAGAAGCGCATTTGCTTGACCTTGCGCTTATGCTGCACGCCGAACACGGCGGTGGAAACAATTCCACATTCACAACAAGGGTGCTCACCTCGACCGAAACGGATATATATTCCGCAATTTCATCAGCCATCAATTCACTTAAAGGCCCGAAACACGGCGGCGCCAACGCAAAGGTTATGAAAATGATGGATAACATCAAGGCGAATGTGAAAGACTGGGCAAATGAAAACGAAATCCGCGAATATTTGATTAAGATTCTCAAGGGTGAAGCAAACGACAAAAGCGGTTTGGTTTACGGTATGGGGCACGCTGTATACACCCTGTCCGACCCGAGGGCAATAATTCTCAGAAAAGCCGCCGACAAACTCGCCCGCGAAAACGACCGCTACGACGAATTGACACTTATGGATACGATTGCGCGTTTGACGCCCGAAATAATGTCCGAAATGAAAGGCAAACAGATGACAGTCTGCCCGAATGTTGATTTTTATTCGGGATTTGTCTATTCAATGCTCGGAATACCGTCGGAACTTTATACGGCGCTTTTCGCAAATGCACGCATTTGCGGCTGGTGTGCCCACAGAATTGAAGAACTTTCAACATCAAACAAAATCATCCGTCCGGCTTATAAATCAATCATTTCAAGAAGAAAATATTCGCCTATTGACAAAAGATAAAACGAACAATCAGGGGTCTGATTTTTATGAGAAAAACCGTCAGCGTAGTGAGAAGCGCTGTGCAAAAATATGATATGATACAAGAAGGCGACCGAATCGCAGTCGGTGTTTCGGGAGGCAAGGATTCTGTTTTGCTTTTGGCGGCACTTGCCGAACTCAGGAGATTTTACCCCAAAAAGTTTGAACTTGAAGCGATAACGCTTGACCCGAGATTTAGCGGCAAAGACGGCGATCATACCCAAATCAAAGAACTTTGCAGGCGGCTTTCGGTGCATTACACGGTTTTGCCGACAGACCTTTGGAAAATTGTTTTTGACATAAGAAAAGAAAAAAATCCGTGCAGTCTTTGCTCAAAAATGCGAAAGGGGTCGCTGAATGACGCCGCAAAGAAACTGGGCTGCAATAAAATCGCACTCGGCCACCATTTGGACGACGCGGCGGAAACCTTTTTTATGAATCTTTTTAACGGCGGAAATATCGGCTGCTTTTCACCCGTCAGTTATCTTTCGAGAAAAGACATTTATATGATAAGACCGCTGATATTTCTGACGGAGGACGAAGTCATCAGTGCCGTCAAAAGACTTAATCTGCCGATTGTCAAATCAAAATGCCCGTCCGACGGATACACCGAACGGCAAAGAATAAAAGATTTATTGAAAGAACTTGAAGGGCGCTACCCCGATATAAAACAAAAAACCATTGCGGCTATGCAGCGCTCAAATATATCAAAATGGTAATTTAGAAACGGAGGAATAATTATGAACACAAAACTGTTAAAACTGCTTTACAGCAACGCAAGATACACAGAGGCGGAACTCGCAACAATGCTCGGCACCACCGAAGATGAAGTTAAAAAAGAAATGCGCGAAATGGAGCGTTCGGGTCTTATTTCGGGATACCGCACCGTCATCGACTGGGAAAGCCTTGACGACGCCAAAGTTTCGGCTATGATTGAACTCAAAGTCACACCGAAAACCGATGTCGGATTTGAATACTATGCCGATAAGATTTCAAAATACAGCGAAGTCGAAACGGTTTACCTTATGTCCGGGTCATATGATTTCTGCGTTATCGTTAAAGGCAGAACATTCCTCGAGGTTGCCGATTTCGTCGCAAAGGTGCTCGCACCCATGAACGGCGTTCAGTCCACCGCAACGCACTTTGTGCTCAGAAGATACAAAGAACTTGACATTGAACTCGGAAGCAAAAAAGAGGACGACAGAGGGAGAATTGCGCTGTGATTAACTATGATGAAATTCTCAACCCGACCGCAAAAGCCATTAAGCCGTCGGGTATTCGGAAATTTTTCGACATAGCCGAACAAATGCACGATGTTATTTCGCTCGGTGTTGGCGAGCCAGATTTCGCCACCCCGTGGCACATTCGCCAACAGGCAATTTCATCGCTCAACCAGGGCAAGACGAGATACACCGCAAACCGCGGTCTTGCGGAACTGAGAAGCGTTATTTCCGATTTTATAAACGATAAAACAGGCGTTAAATACGACCCGAAAACCGACATTATCGTCACTGTCGGCGGCAGCGAAGCGATTGACCTTGCCGTGAGAGCCGTTGTGAGTTCGGGCGACGAGGTTATTATTCCGCAGCCGAGTTTTGTCTGCTATGAGCCGATTGCAACGCTTGCGGGCGGAACACCGGTCATTATTCCGACCAAAGCCGAAAATGAGTTTCGCTTGACGGCGGACGAATTGCGGGCGCACATCACACCGAAAACAAAGGCATTGATTATGCCTTTCCCCAACAACCCGACGGGTGCAATTATGGAAAGAAGCCATTTGGAAGAAATCGCCGAGGTTTTGAGGGAAACAAACATCATTGTTATTTCCGATGAAATTTATTCCGCTTTGACATACGGCGGTGAGCGCCACACATCAATTGCACAGATTGACGGAATGGCGGAACGCACCGTTATGATAAACGGTTTTTCGAAAACCTATTCAATGACCGGCTGGCGTTTGGGATATGCCTGCGGACCCGCGCCAATTATCAAACAGATGACAAAAATACATCAGTTTGCCATTATGAGCGCACCCACAACATCGCAGTATGCGGCGGTTGAAGCGCTCAAAAACGGCGAACAGGATATTCAAAATATGCTTGACGAATACGATTCGCGCCGCCGAATGATTGTGAGCGGATTCAACAAACTGGGGCTTGAATGTTTTGAGCCGAAAGGCGCGTTTTATATTTTCCCGTGCATTAAAAGCACAGGGCTTTCTTCCGAAGAGTTTTGCGAAAAACTCATAAATGAACAACATGTCGCCGTGGTTCCCGGCAACGCTTTCGGTGATTGCGGAGAAGGCTTTATCCGAGTGTCTTATTGCTATTCAATCGACCACATCAAAACCGCCCTCGGAAGAATCGAGGAATTCCTCAAAAATCATTCACAAAAATAATTAAAACTTAGAAAACCACCGAAGACGCTTAAATTCACGGCGTCTTCGGTGGCTTTTAATTTTATCGTTTTTTATTTGCAGAAACAGGGATTTTGTTTTCAAGATATGTTTCCCACACATTTATCCTGTCGCCCTCATCAATTCGGCGGATAACCTTTGCGGGCACACCTGCCGCAATACTGTTTGGCGGAACATCTTTATTCACGACGGCACCTGCTGCAACAATGCTGTTTTCGCCTATGGTCACACCGCCGCAAATTGCAGCCCCCGAGCATATCCAACAACCGTCTTTTACGGTAATCGGCTCAGCATATTC
>CAVDRT010000120.1:0-2321 GCA_963611445.1 bacterium | reverse complement strand
TTTCAAAAGTGCTCAAAAAACTGGGAGTTTCTTCGGTTGCTTTGGGATTTTGCGCCGGATTTACGGGTGAAGCGGTTATTGCCGATTTGAAAAGCGACGGAATCATCACCGATTTTGTGAAACTCAGAAACGGATTCACAAGGATAAATGTCAAATTAAAATCCGATTTTGTAACCGAGATAAACGGCGGCGGTCCGTATGTCGGGGAAAATGACTTGACGAGGTTTTTTGATAAACTCTCGGTCATTTCCGAAAATGATGTTGTTGTTCTTTCAGGCGGTATCCCGCGCGGAGTTCAGCGTGGAATATATGCAGAAATATGTGAGAAACTTTGCAAAAAAACCGCAAACATAATCGTCGACGCAGAGGGTGAAAATCTTACGCAGTGCCTGAAATACAAACCGTTTTTGATAAAGCCGAATACTGATGAACTATCTGATATATTCGGTGCTCAACTGAAAAATCGTTCTGATATTTTGCGGTGTGCAAAAGTCCTCCAAAAATCGGGGGCGAGAAATGTTTTGGTTTCAATGGGCGCTGAGGGTGCTTTGCTGATTGATGAAAACGGTGTGAAACGCAGCGTCGGGGCGCCTGACGGAAAAGTCGTCAGCACAGTAGGTGCCGGAGACTCAACCGTGGCAGGGTTTTTGGCAGGGTATATAAAAACCAGGGATTTTGATTTTTCGCTTAAAATGGGTGTTTCCGCAGGGAGTGCGACAGCGTTTTGTGAGGGGCTTGCTTCAAGAGAACTGATTGATAAGGTTTTTGCGACATTTAACGGAGAGGGAGAGAAAAGATGAGAATTTCTGATTTATTGTCAGCCGACAGAATTAAACTCGGGTTTAACGCAAAAAACAGAACTGAAGTCGTTGAAAAATTGATTGATTTACAGATGAAGTCAGGCGGTATTATAGACAGGGAAATTTATAAAAAAGCAATTTTGGAAAGAGAAGAAATTTCAACAACGGCTGTAGGCTACGGAATTGCGATTCCCCATGCAAAAAGTGCCGCGGTGAAAGATGCCTGTGTCTCTGCGGTAACTGTTCCAAACGGTGTTCAATACGGAAACGGAGAAAGCGGCAATGTTAAATTGATTTTTATGATAGCGGCGCCGAGCGGCTCGAATGTGCATTTAGATGTGCTCTCAAGGCTTATGACTGTGTTGATGGACGAGGATTTGAGAAGAAAACTTGTGGCAGCCAAAACACCGTCGGAATTTTTGGGTGCAATTGACGCAATGGAAAGCAAAAAATTCGGCACTGCAGCTGAAGTTGATTTAAATACCGAAAAAGCAAAATATAAAATTCTTGCGGTGACCGCTTGCCCGACAGGAATTGCACATACCTATATGGCGGAAGAGGCGCTCAAAAAAGCGGCAAAAAAACTCGGAGTTTCAATCAAGGTTGAAACGAACGGCTCGTCAGGGGTTAAACACCGCTTGACAGATGATGAAATAGCGAATTGCGACGGAATAATAATTGCCGCTGACAAAAGTGTGCAGACAGCAAGATTTTACGGAAAACCGCTTATCAGTGTTCCTGTTTCATACGGCATTAAAGAGCCGGAAGAACTGATAAACAGAATTCTTGACGGAAAAGCAAAAACATTCAAAAACAACAGCAAAGAGCGGAAAAATGTTCAGACCGATGGTGACGGATTTGGCAGGAGAATGTACAAGCATTTGATGAACGGTGTTTCGAATATGCTGCCGTTTACGGTGGCAGGCGGTATATTTATAGCCGTTGCTTTTTTGATAGACGCAGCGGCAGGAAATGCGTCTGCCGGTACGGATTTCGGAACAGTTAACCCGATTGCCGCATTTTTTAAGATTATCGGCGGTTATGCGTTTAATTTTATGATTCCGATTCTTGCCGCCTTTATAGGCAAATCAATTGCCGATCGTCCCGGATTTCTTGTAGGTCTTGTCGGCGGTTATCTTGCGGTTACGGGCTCATCGTTTGCGGATTTAAACGGCGGAGTTCCGTCAGGCTTTCTCGGTGCGTTGTTTGCCGGGTTTGTAGGCGGATTTCTTATGCTGGCAATCAAAAAAATCTGTGACTATTTACCGAAATCATTGGAAGGAATTAAGCCTGTTCTCATTTATCCGCTTGCCGGTCTCGGAATAATAGCGCTTGTTATGTGCGCCGTCAACCCTGTTATGGGCGCAATAAACACCGGAATAACAAATGTGCTTAATTCAATGAACGATGTTTCAAAAATATTGCTCGGCGCCGTGCTCGGCGGAATGATGGCAATTGATATGGGCGGGCCTTTTAACAAGGCGGCATATGTCTTCGGGACAGCGGCGATTGCCTCAGGCG
>CAVDRT010000119.1:0-2161 GCA_963611445.1 bacterium | reverse complement strand
GTTCCGCCGTGCCCTCATACGGTTTTGTTTTGTCAAGTCCGTGAACATCGTAAAATTCAAAAAAATCTTTTTTGACGGTTTCGAGGGTTTCGGGTGTGCGGTTTTCTTCTGGAACCGCCCGTTCTATCAGTTTCGGAATACCGTTACCGACCATATATTTATAAGACTCGACGGGGTGAACGGGAAAACCGTTTTTTTGAAGTGCGTGATTGGTCGCGTCCGCCAAATCGTCAAGCGTGTTGATAAGTGTGCCGTCAAGGTCGAATAAAACTGCTTTTATCATTTTGAAAACTCCTTTATAAAACGGGCGAAAGCCCGATATAAACTCAAATCAAACCCTTTGTACATCGGAATATTATCAAATATGACAACCTTTGTCAAGGTGTGCAAACGGGCTTAAAGGTTAAAAATTAAAATAATTCAAAAAAACTATTGCAAAACAATATTTTTTCTGATATAATTGTGCTGTTATATGGATATTGAAGGAGGTGCAGATTATGGCAAAATGTGATATCTGCGGAAAAGCATTGACTTTCGGAATTAAGGTTTCCCACTCACACAGGCGTTCAAACAGAACTTGGAAACCGAATGTTAAACGCGTAAAAGCTGTTGTGAACGGCTCACCGCGCAGAATAAACGCCTGCACCCGTTGCTTGCGTTCAGGCAAGGTTACACGCGCCTAAGTTTTTAAAAAACATTTTTTGAGCGACTCTCCTTTTTGGGGAGCCGCTCATTTTTTGTTTACATAGATTCCGGAGCGTTTATCTTGAGAAGCGACAAAACATTTTTGAGCGTTATCGCCGTTGCTTTGCAAAGCGTGAGCCTTGCCTCAAGCAGGTTGTTATCGTCAACCTTAACGCGGCAGGCGTTATAGAATTTGTGGAACAGGGTTGCAAGGTCATAAGCATACCGTGTTATTCTTGCTGAATCATATGATTTTGCAACCGCCTCGATTTCGCCCGTAAACGCCGAAATAAGAGAAATGAGTTCCCTTTCTTCGGGCTCTTTCAACATATCGAGCACTGATGCATCGACATCGTGAAGTTCTATCCCCTCACTGTGCAAATTGCGGACAATGCTGCAAATTCTCGCATAAGCATACTGCACATAGAACACCGGGTTTTTGCTTGACTGCTCAATCGCAAGGTCAAGGTCAAATTCAAGGTGGGTGTTTGATTCTTTTGAATTAAAGATAAATCTTGCAGCGTCAAGCGGCACTTCGTCAAGCAAAGTTTTGAGTGTTATCGACTTGCCCGTTCTTTTGGAAACCTTGACGACCTCGCCGTTTCTCACCAAGCGGACAAGCTGCATAAGAACTATGTCAAGTTTATCGGAATCAATGCCGAGCGCGTCCATAGCCCCTTTGAGCCTTGCAACATGGCCGTGGTGGTCTGCGCCCCAAATGTTGATCACCTTATCAAATCCGCGGTCGACAAACTTATTATAGTGATATGCAATATCCGCCGCAAAATAAGTCGGGTTTCCGTTTGCGCGGATAAGCACATCGTCTTTAAGCCCCAACTTTTCGATATATTCATCGCTTTTGCCCTCATTTTTGAGCATTTTGGTTTGAACTTCGATGTTTTTATACCAAAGCGCGCCGTCTTTTTCATAGGTCATACCGTTATCTTTAAGAATGCTGAGCACTTTGTCGAGTTCTCCCGATTTATAAAGCGAAGATTCCCTGAACCAAACATCATAATTTATCCTGTAAGTTTCAAGGTCGGTTTTCAGCGCCTCAATATTGAGCGGGAGTGCATAGTCAACCAATGCCTTTCTGCGCTCTTCGGGTGTGCTTTCGACAAAAGCGCCGCCGTTTATTTCGGCAAATTCCCGTGCGCGTGCGGTAATGTCGGCTCCGTGGTAACCGTCTTCCGGAAATTCGGTTTCGGGTTTATATATCTGCAAATATCTCGCTTCAAGCGAGCAGCCGAATTTTTGAATTTGGTTTCCCGCGTCATTCACATAGAATTCTCTCGTCACATCGTAGCCCGCGAAATCAAGCACCGACGCCAAGCAGTCGCCGAGAGCGCCGCCCCTTGCATTGCCTATGTGCATAGGTCCTGTGGGATTTGCCGAAACAAATTCGACCATATATTTTTTACCTTTTCCCAAATCGCTTCTGCCGTAATCGTCGCCCTTTTTGAGAACATCTTTAAGA
>CAVDRT010000118.1:0-4096 GCA_963611445.1 bacterium | reverse complement strand
TTCTACCATAGGAGGTCCCCTTTTTTCTATTGTCCATTTTTTACGGACTTGTTCACTTTCGGTTTTTGATTTTACGGGCGGCAATCAAAAACGCATTTAAGTTTTTGTTGCTTTTTATTAAATATTCGGTTATTATATAGAGGATAAAATTCAGGCAACAGGTGGTTTCTGTATGAACAACAAATTTTTTAAGGTTGATATATCCCCCGAAAACGGTATGATTTCTTCAATTGTTTTAAACGGTGATGAACATTCAATGAATTGGTGCAGCGGAATTGAAAATTGGGGTCAGGTCCGTTTTTTTGACGACTCTCCTTATGTCGATGCCGAGGGCACACAATTGATTTCAGGCGTAAAGCAGCTGCCATTTGTTTCGTTTTTCGAAGAAAACGGGGTATGCCGTTCAATCTATGAAGACTGGAATTTCAAAGCAACCGTTGAGCGTTCTTTTGACAGAGACGGATTTTTGAATGAAAAATACACTATCAAAAATATCCGCGACGCCGACGCATTTCTCGAACAAGGCGACATTGGGATAACCGTTCCGTTCAACGACATATATACATATGCCGACGACTGTATGACAAACCGCTGCAACACGCATTTGTGGTGTGCCGGGAACACAACATATATCAGCGCCGTCAAAATGGGTGTATCAGAACATAATTTAGGTCTTGTTCTGACCGAAGGCGCTTTTGCAAGTTACAGTTTATGCAACGCCGACAAACACAGCCGCCGCGGCGTGTTTATTCTCGACTGCGAACATCTTGAACTGCTGCCGAACGAGGAATATGTCTGGAACTGGAAACTCTTCCCCTTCAAAACGGAAGAAGAATTTACGGAAACCATCAAAAAATACAAAAACACAATAAAAATCTCGGCGGAAAAATACACCGTATTCGAAAATGAGCCTATTCGTTGCAAAATTAAATTTGGCTTTAAACCCGAAAATCTGTCCGTTTCGCTCGACGGGAAATCGGTTTCAGTCGAGGAGAAGAACGGTGAATATTATGTTGAAACACTTCCCTGCCGCTTTGGGGATATGAGGCTTTCGGTCAACGCCGACGGCGTGCATACATTCGCCGAATTTTATGTGAGCGAGGTTCCCGAAAAGTTGATTAAAAAAAGGCTTCATTTCATTGCCGAAAAGCAACAGTATAAACGCCGTGACAGTGCGCTTTACGGTGCCTTTCTTTCATACGATAACAAGAAAAAATATTCGATTTTCAGTTCGATTTCACGCGACCACAACGCCTGCCGCGAAAGGGTAGGTATGGCTCTTTTGATGTGCCGCTATCTGCAAAATCACGAAGACGCGGTTTTGCGTGCGTCGCTTGATGATTTCACAGACTTTGCGTTAAGGGAATTTTTCGACGCCGAAACAGGCGAAGTTTTCGACGGAATAGGCAAAAACAAAAAATATATAAGACTTTATAACGCACCTTGGATGATTACATTTTTTACCGAACTTTATAATCTCACAGGCGACAAAAAATATCTCGGCTATTGCTTTAAAAGCATCAATACATATTATGAAAACGGCGGTTATAAATTTTATCCGAACGGTTTTTCAATGCTGCTTACATACAACGCATTTAAAAAAGCCAAAATGCCCGACGAATGTAAAAAAGCCGCCGAGCATTTCAAAAAACATATTGATAATATCGTGAAAAACGGGCTCAGTTACCCGAAACACGAAGTAAATTACGAGCAAACCATCGTTACGCCCGCCGTAACATTTTTATCGGAATTTGCCGTAATATCGGGCGACAAATTTTATTTGGACGAAGCACGGAAGCACATTCGGCTTCTCAAAAGATTCAACGGTCACCAACCGAGTTGTCATATGAACGAAACGCCCATCAGGTATTGGGATGATTTTTGGTTTGGCGCGGGCAGAATGCAGGGCGACACTTTCCCCCATTACTGGAGCTGCCTCACCGCGAGAGCGTTCAATAACTACTATAATGCCGGCGGCGAAGAAAAATATCTGACTGCCGCAAAAGAATGTATCCGAAACTGCTTCTGCCTTTTCAACGAAAAGGGCGAAGGCTCCTGTGCTTATGTTTACCCCTACAAAATAAACGGACAAAAAGGCGCGTTTTATGACGACTGGGCAAACGACCAGGATTTTGCTCTTTATTTCTATTTGACTATGTTTGAAATATAAATTGCAGCTTATTTTTTGACGGCAAGGCAATAATTCACATGCTCGAACGCTTTTATATCGGAGCCTGACGGAGTTATGATGTTTTCTTGAATATCCTTTGGAGTCAAAAGTTCATAAATCAAAAAACCGTGTCTTTCGAGCAGTTTTTCCAGTTCACCGTAAGAAAATTCGGATTTCATCGGTTCCCCTCCTGCCGCCGCCATCATCACGGTGTTTTGCACTCTTTTTTCGGCTGCGGTCAAAAAACCATTGTCAGGGTAATCGAAAACAACCGTGCTGCCTTCGGAACAAAGGCTTGCAATTTCACCGAGAGTTTTGTCAATCGCTTCACGGGAGAGGTAGTATGTCACCCCGAGCCACGAGAAAAACGATTTGACCGATTTGTCAAACCCGCTTTCAATCAATCGTTCTGAAATGCTGTTACTCACAAAATCGGCGGAAACAAATTTAAGATTTTCGGGAACGGTCTGCCCTGCACGGGCGAGCCGTTCTTTTTTGTCTTTCTGCGTCAAAGGATGGTCGATTTCAAACACCTTGCATTGTTTAACGAATTCCGTTTCGCGGAATGCGAAAGTGTCAAGCCCCGCGCCGAGAATGACATATTGCCGTGTTCCCGATTGAAAAGCAGTCTTCAAAGCGCTCTCCGTATAAGCCGCACGGCAAAGCGGCGACGGTGCAATATGCACATTCACAATTTTGCGAATCAATTCTTTCGGCTCACATTTGCCGGCATCAATATTCGGCTCAAAAAACTGCGCGCCGCCGAGTATATACCCCTGCACGGCATTGTATTCTTCCTCGGTCATCAGTTCTTTTGCCAAAAAGTCATTGAACACCGGGTGTTTCTCATTTTCGGCGTGGAATGCCCTGCCGAACGAACTCATAAGTGCCGTAATGCTGCTTTTGTTGTCCATTCAAATTTCCTCCTGATATCTCCTTGAATTACCACTGTTATTTTTCATTCAAAAGTTTGCGGAAGACCTCATCGCGGTCATAAGAATCATCAACAAAGCCGGGTATTTCCCTGATTGATTTATATATGCTCACGCTGAAGCCGGTCAAAATCCGACCGATTTCCTGCTCGGAATACGGGTTTTCGCCGGTCACAATAAGAGTGGCGAGGCTGTGTACCACCAGCCATAAATCACGAAAATACCTGTCGGCTGCCGCGGCGGAAATTTTATATACACCCATAAGCGACGGCAGAACTTTATTCTTTGAGCGTTCCATTGCTGCAAACGCGCCGTCTTTACCGTTATTTGTTTTTTCAAAAAACAAAACTCTGTAAAGTTCGGGCTCTTGCTCGGCAAAACGAATGTGTTGCATACCGACGCCGAAGAACGGTACGCTTTCTTGGAGCCCTCTCGCCGTATATTCCGCATACTTGTCTTCGGCTGCGGCACGAACTTCATTTTTTACATCTTCCATTGTTTCAAACGCCGTGAAAATCGGCTGCGTTGACGCACCGAGTTCCGCCGCCATTGATTTTGCGGTGAGTCCGTCCATTCCGTTTTTTTGCACGACCCTCACAGCCGCCGCAACCATTTCTTCTTTTGTGAATTTATATTTTGGCGCCATTGTTTCACTTCACCTCTGATTTTATAATTGTTTAATGCATATCGTTTGATATATATTAAGTATTATATATCAGCAAATTCCGCTTGTCAAGCGGCTTTAAAAAGGCCTCCTGAAATTTAAATGAAGAAATTTTAAAAAAGGGGTTGAAATGCAGCGCGAAATGTGATATTATAATTGAGCGTTCTAAATATCGCGGGGTAGAGCAGATGGTAGCTCGTCGGGCTCATAACCCGGAGGTCGCAGGTTCAAGTCCTGTCCCCGCAACCATATCGAGTGTTCTTAACCAACCTGAAAGTTGGATGAGGACACTCGATTTCTTTTTGCCTTTTTGTGCCTCTTTGTATGTAT
>CAVDRT010000117.1:0-6045 GCA_963611445.1 bacterium | reverse complement strand
GAAACAATGTATATAAACATCGCTTGAAAGCAGCGATTGAGAATTCGTCTTTAAAAATTGCGCTTTAATTATTTTGCGCTTGATTTCGGGCGTTTTGCACCGTATTTCGAACGGGATTGCATTCTCTTGTCAACACCCTGAGCGTCCAGTGTTCCTCTTACGATATGGTAACGCACACCGGGGAGATCCTTAACACGACCGCCGCGAATAAGAACAACGCTGTGTTCCTGAAGATTGTGACCGATACCGGGAATATAAGCCGAAACTTCGATTCCGTTTGAAAGGCGTACACGGGCAATCTTACGGAGAGCTGAGTTAGGTTTCTTCGGAGTTGAAGTCTTTACCGCAGTGCAAACACCGCGCTTTTGAGGAGAATCATTATCGGTCAATCTGCGCTTCATAGAGTTATAACCCTTTAAAAGAGCAGGAGCCTTTGCTTTCTTCTCAATAGTTTCGCGTCCTGAACGAACCAACTGGTTAAATGTAGGCATACTGCACCTCCTTGCATATTTTTTGTGCAAATTTTAGGTTGCAAAAAGCAAACTAACACACACTAATAAAGAATAACACTAAAACCTTTGATTTGTCAAGGGTTTTAGTGTTATTTAATAAAGTTTTTTGGTTTTTAGGCTCTAATCGGGCTTATTCCGCAAAATCTTCGGCAGAATCCGCAACAGAATCGTCAATCAGTACGGTTTCTTCCGACACTTCGTCGACTGCCGCGATTTCGTCAATATCGCCGTCATCATCATGGTGATGGCAACATTCGCACTCCTCATCGCTGAGGGTGGGTTTGCATATGCCTGTTCCGGCAGGGATAAGTTTACCGATAAGAACATTTTCCTTAAGTCCGAAGAGATGGTCGGTCTTTCCTTTGATTGCGGCGTCGGTGAGAACTCTTGTGGTCTCCTGGAACGAGGCTGCGGAAAGGAAAGATTCGGTTGCAAGAGACGCTTTTGTGATACCGAGCAATGTCGGCTCTGTGGTTGCGAAAGAAAGACCTTCTTCGCCTGCGTCCATTCTTGCCTTAATCTCTTCGTTTGCTCTCCAGACATCTTCCTTGTCATAAATTGCGTTTCCGATAAGATTTGTGCTTCCCGAATCGGTGATTTTCAATTTATGAGTCATCTGACGGACAATGATTTCAATGTGTTTATCGTTGATGTCAACACCCTGGAGGCGGTAAACACTCTGGACTTCTTTGATGATATATCTTTCAACCGCTTCCGGTCCGTTGACTGCCAAGATGTCGCCCGGGCAAACAGCGCCTTCTGTGAGGGAGTCGCCCGCCTGAACTTCGGCTCCGTCCTGAACGATTATTCTGTAGCCGAACGGAATGACATATTTGCGCTCATCAGCATTTTCGGAATCGGTGACCACCACAACACGGTTTTTCTTTTCATCCGTGAGGGTTACACGGCCCGAAATTTCGGAAATTATAGCGCTTCTCTTAGGTCTGCGCGCTTCGAACAATTCTTCAACACGCGGGAGACCCTGTGTGATATCTTCAGCCGACGCGATACCGCCCGTGTGGAAAGTACGCATTGTGAGCTGAGTACCGGGCTCGCCGATTGACTGAGCCGCGATGATACCGACAGCTTCGCCGACGGTTACGGGGCGCGCGGTTGCAAGGTTCATACCGTAGCACTTTTTGCAGGCGCCGTGATGTGAGCGGCAGGAAAGGATTGAACGGATTTCAACCGTTTCAACGCCTGTTGCACAGATTTTCGCGGCGTCTTCACTCGTCATCATATGGTCATTATCGACCAAAACCTCGCCCGTTTTCGGGTCAAGGAAATCGTGAAGCAAATATCTTCCGATAAGGCGTTCTTCAAGCGGCTCAATAACCTGGTTGCCTTCTTTGATAGTGAAAACCTTAAGTCCTTCGGTTGTTCCGCAGTCGTCTTCACGGATTATAACATCCTGTGAAACATCGACCAAACGGCGGGTAAGGTAACCCGAGTCGGCGGTACGAAGAGCGGTATCCGCCAATCCCTTTCGGGCACCGCGGGAAGAAATGAAGTATTCGAGTACATTCAGTCCCTCACGATAGTTTGCACGAATCGGAACTTCGATGACTTTACCGGCGGTGTTGGAAATAAGTCCGCGCATACCGGCAAGCTGTCTTATCTGGCTCATTGATCCACGGGCACCCGAGTCCGCCATCATATAAATCGGGTTAAAATCATCAAGGTTGTCTTTCAGCGCGTCACCTATATCGTTAGTCGCCTTGTTCCAAATCTTAACGACCTGACCGAGGCGTTCGTCGTTGCTCATAAAACCGCGGCGATAATCTCTTGTCACACGGTCAATCTGTTTTTCGGCTTCTCCGATAAGTTCGGCTTTTACAGGCGGAATAACCGCGTCGGCTACCGCAACGGTGATTGCACCTTTAGTGGAATATTTATATCCTGTTGCCTTAATGTTATCGAGAATTTCGGCTGTTTTGCTTGTGCCGTGTTTTTCAATACAAGCGTCAATGATTTTCCCGAGTTGTTTCTTGCCGACTTTATACTGAATAATGTCGTCGATTGAGTTGACCTGTTTTGCGTTCGGGTCTTTAAGCGAGAAGCAAATTTCGAAGTTAAACTCATTTCCGGGAACGGAACGGTCTACAAAACCGAGGTCCTGCGGGATTGATTTATTGAAGATGATAACACCGACGGTACACCAAACAAGTTTTGAAACGCCGTCTTTTGTTATACGGACACGAATCGGAGCGTGGAGACCCACGGCGCCGTCGCTGTATGCCATAATTGCTTCGTCGACATCTCTGAACACATGGTTTGTTCCGTTTTCTTTGGGTTGAACCAAGGTCAGATAATAAGAGCCGAGGACCATATCCTGGGTCGGAACCGTTACCGGTTTGCCGTCTGACGGTTTGAGAAGGTTGTTGGCGGCAAGCATAAGGAATCTTGCTTCTGCCTGTGCTTCTGCCGAAAGCGGAACATGAACCGCCATCTGGTCGCCGTCGAAGTCGGCATTGAAAGCGGTACAGGCGAGCGGGTGAAGTTTAATCGCACGGCCTTCGACCAAAACGGGTTCAAACGCCTGTATTCCGAGGCGGTGAAGGGTTGGTGCGCGGTTAAGGAACACGGGGTGATCCTTAATCACGATATCAAGCGCGTCCCAAACGACATCGTCTGCACGGTCAACCATTTTGCGCGCTTTTTTGATGTTTTTGACAGCGCCGGTTTCAACCAGGCGTTTCATAATGAACGGTTTGAAGAGTTCGAGCGCCATTTCTTTCGGAAGTCCGCACTGATACATTTTGAGTTCCGGTCCTACAACGATAACGGAACGTCCGGAATAGTCAACACGCTTTCCGAGAAGATTCTGGCGGAAACGGCCCTGTTTACCTTTGAGCATATCGGAGAGCGATTTGAGCGCTCTGTTATTGGGGCCTGTGACCGGTTTTCCTCTTCTGCCGTTATCTATAAGTGCGTCGACCGCTTCCTGCAACATTCTCTTTTCGTTGCGGACGATTATATCGGGCGCGTCGAGCTGCAAAAGCCTTTTTAAGCGGTTGTTACGGTTGATGACGCGGCGGTAAAGGTCGTTAAGGTCGCTTGTTGCGAAACGGCCGCCGTCGAGCTGTACCATCGGGCGAAGGTCCGGGGGGATGACCGGAAGAACATCCAAAATCATCCATTCGGGGCGGTTGCCCGAAATGCGGAATGCTTCCATAACTTCAAGGCGTTTTAAGAGCCTTGTTCTTTTCTGACCGGAAGCGTCTTCAAGTTCTTCTTTAAGAGCGGCACATTCCTTTTCAAGGTCGATTTCGCAAAGAAGTTTTTTGATTGCTTCCGCACCCATTCCGGCATCGAAATCGTCCTCATATTTTTCGCGCATTTCGTTATATTCGGCTTCGGACAAAAGTTGCTTTTTCTCAAGCGGTGTGTCGCCCGGGTCGATAACGATATATTTCGAGAAGTATATTACCTGTTCAAGCACCCTCGGTGTGACATCGAGGACCAAACCCATTCTTGACGGAATGGTTTTGTAGTACCAAATGTGAGAAACGGGAGTTGCGAGTTCGATTGAGCCCATACGCTCTCTTCTGACTTTGGAACTTGTGACTTCAACACCGCACTTATCGCATATTTTGCCTTTATAACGGATTCTTTTATACTTTCCGCAATGGCACTCCCAATCTTTCTGGGGCCCGAATATACGCTCGCAGAAAAGACCGTCGCGTTCAGGCTTTAAGGTGCGGTAGTTAATGGTTTCGGGCTTTGTGACTTCGCCGTGCGACCAGTTTCTTATCTGTTCCGGGGAAGCAAGACCTATTTTAATTGATTCGAATTCAATGTTTTCCATCTATCACATACCCCTTATTGTATAGTTTCATCTTCGGCTGCAAATGCCTGTTCGTCGTCTGCCGATTCGGGTGCATCGACAATGTCGTTGCCCTCTGCATCCTGAATGCCGAAGCCTTCGAGCCTGTCGGCTACCACATCTTCTTTGAACGAATCCTCTTCAGCCGGTTTGTGGCTTGAGAGACCCATATCCTCGTCGTTAAACGACTGTTTGAGGTCGATTTCGTTGTTATCGTGATCAAGAACTCTGATGTCAAGACCCAAAGACTGAAGTTCTTTAATGAGAACTTTGAACGACTCGGGCACGCCGGGCTGCGGAACATTCTGTCCCTTGACGATTGCCTCATATGCCTTGACACGGCCCGTGACATCGTCGGATTTGATTGTGAGAATTTCCTGAAGCGTGTAGGCTGCGCCGTATGCTTCAAGAGCCCAAACTTCCATTTCACCGAAACGCTGACCGCCGAACTGGGCTTTACCGCCGAGGGGCTGCTGCGTAACAAGTGAATAAGGACCGGTTGAACGGGCGTGAATCTTATCGTCAACCAGGTGATGAAGTTTAAGATAGTACATATATCCGACGGTTACGGGGTTATCGAACATTTCACCCGTGCGGCCGTCATAGAGTTTTGTTTTTCCGTCGACAACTTTGAGGACGCCCTCTCTTGTCAATCTCTTGAGTTCATCGATATTGCCGGCGGTTTCTTCCGATATTCTTTCAAGTTTCTTTTTGCCGTTTTCGTCAACCGATTGTATAACAAAGGTTTTGCCCTCAAGTGGCTCAAGGAATTCGTTGTTATCGGGATTGAATTTAAGGTCGCGGCAAATGCCCGCCTGAATAAACGCGTTGTAAATATCTTCTTCGTGTGCGCCGTCGAATACCGGTGTGCAGACCTTCCAGCCGAGCGCCTTTGCGGCATAGCCCAAATGAACTTCAAGCACCTGACCGATGTTCATACGGGAGGGAACGCCGAGCGGGTTGAGCACAATGTCAAGCGGAGTTCCGTCCTCCAGGAACGGCATATCCTCACTCGGAAGTATTCTGGAAACAACACCCTTGTTACCGTGGCGGCCCGCCATCTTATCGCCGACGGAAATCTTGCGTTTCTGTGCGATATATACACGGACAACCTGATTTACGCCGGGATTGAGTTCGGACGAATTGCTGCGGTCGAAAACTTTGACATCGATAACCGTGCCGTATTCGCCGTGCGGAACGCGAAGAGATGTATCTCTGACCTCTCTCGCCTTTTCGCCGAAAATAGCTCTCAAAAGTCTTTCTTCGGCGGTGAGTTCGGTTTCGCCCTTAGGCGTTACCTTACCGACAAGAATGTCGCCTGTGCGAACCTCGGCACCTATGCGGATTATACCGAATTCATCAAGGTTTTTGAGTGCGTCGTCGCCGACATTCGGAATATCTCTTGTGATTTCTTCCGGTCCGAGTTTGGTATCCCTTGATTCAATTCCGTATTCTTCTATGTGAATTGAAGTGTAAACATCTTCGCGGACAAGCCTTTGATTAAGCAAAACGGCGTCCTCGTAGTTATAACCTTCCCAGGTCATAAAGCCGATGAGGGCATTTTTACCGAGGGAGATTTCGCCGTTTGAAGTTGCGGGACCATCTGCGATAACTTCGCCTTCTTCAACGCGTTGACCGACATCGACTATCGGGCGCTGATTGATGCAGGTCGTATGGTTTGAACGGAGGAATTTGATGAGTTCATAT
>CAVDRT010000116.1:0-2909 GCA_963611445.1 bacterium | reverse complement strand
TCGGGCAATAGATGATTTTGAGGCTGTTCCTTTTGCGGACGAAGTCGGAACCGTTTTGACGGTGGGCGACGGCATTGCCACCCTCAGCGGGCTCGGAGAAGCGGAATACGGCGAAATAGTTTTGTTTGAATGCGGCATTAAGGGTATGATACTCGATTTGCAGGAAAACGAAATCGGCTGCGTTGTTTTCGGCGACGAAAGCGAGATTGTCGAGGGAAGCACCGTCCGCCGCACCAAAAAAACCGCAGGTATCCCGGTCGGAGACGGATTTTTGGGGCGCGTTGTCGACGCTTTGGGAGAGCCTATCGACAGCGGCGGCGAAATCACCGCTGTGGATTATTATCCCATCGAAAACCCCGCTCCCGGTATTATCGAACGCCAACCGGTAAATAAACCTATGGAAACGGGCCTTCTTGCCATTGATTCAATGTTTCCGATAGGCCGCGGTCAGCGTGAACTTATCATCGGCGACCGCCAGACGGGCAAAACCGCAATCGCGCTTGACGCGATACTTAACCAAAAGGGCAAAAACACGGTTTGCATTTATGTCGCTATCGGTCAAAAGGCGTCTTCCGTGGCACAGCTTGTCGAAACACTGCGCCGCCGCGACGCTCTCTCGTATACAATTGTTCTTGCCGCAACGGCAAGCGACTCGGCAACGCTGCAATACATCGCGCCGTATGCCGGGTGCGCTATGGGCGAATATTTTATGAAACGCGGGCAAGATGTGCTTATCGTCTATGATGACCTTTCGAAACACGCAATCGCATACCGCACTTTGAGTTTGCTGCTTGAGCGTTCTCCGGGGCGCGAAGCATATCCCGGCGATGTGTTTTATCTTCATTCAAGACTTTTGGAGCGCTCGGCGCATTTGTCGGACGAACTCGGCGGCGGAAGTATGACGGCTTTGCCGATTGTCGAAACACAGGCGGGCGATGTGTCGGCTTATATCCCGACGAATATTATTTCAATAACCGACGGACAGATATTTTTGGAAAGCGACCTGTTCCACGCAGGTCAGCGGCCTGCCGTCAATGTCGGACTTTCGGTTTCGCGTGTGGGCGGTGCGGCGCAGACAAAGGCTATGAAAAAGGCTGCCGGCGCTATCCGACTTGACCTTGCTCAATACCGTGAAATGGAAGTATTTATGCAGTTTTCAAGCGACCTGGACGAAATGACAAAACGGCAATTGCGTTACGGTCAGGGACTTATGCGGCTGCTTCGCCAGCAGCAATATCACCCTTACAGCCAGCATGAGCAGGTAATTTTGCTGACGGCGGCGCTCGGTCACGCTTTCACCGATGTCAAAACAGATGAAATACCGTCGCTCAGCCGTGCCATGCTTGACGCCGCCGCGTCGGAAATGCCCGATGTTTGTGAAAAAATCGACCGCACGGGGCAGACCGACGACGGCGACCGCAAGGCGATACTCGCATTTGCAAAAAACTTTTTAAGCAAAGCCGAAAGCTGAGGCGCGGAATATGGCAAATATAAAAGAACTGAAAGACCGCATTAAAAGCGTGCGTGATACTCAAAAAATAACAAACGCTATGTATCTTATCGCCTCCACCAAAATGCGAAAAGCAAAGGCGGAACTTGATGAAACAAGACCGTATTTTGAAGCTATAAAAAGCGAGATAAAGCGCATTTTCCGCACGGTTAAAGAAGTGAAAAGCCGATATTTCTATCCCGATGACGGCGAGCCTGTGCTTAACGGCACTTACGCCTGTCTTGTGATTACGGCGGATAAAGGGCTTGCCGGAATGTATAACCAAAATGTGCTGAAAGAGGCTGAAAAAATGAGGTCGCAGCACCCCGACACAATGTTTTTTGTCGTCGGCGAATACGGCAGGCAGTATTTTGCACGCCATAAAACGGCGGTTGAGCGCAGTTTTCTCTATACGGCGCAAAACCCGACAATGCAGAGAGCCCGTGAAATAAGCGAAATCCTGCTTGAACTTTATAACAAAGGTCGTGTGCAGAAAATATTTGTTATTTACACGGATATGAAAAACGGAATGTCGGAAGAGGCAAAAACCGAGCGGCTTTTGCCGTTTCACAGAAAAGTGTTTGCTTCCAATCAAACCGAAAGACAGGTTAAAACCCCGTTTGAGTTTGAGCCGTCCGTCGGAGAAGTGCTTGATAATATCATTCCGAGTTATGTTTCGGGGTATATTTACAGCGCGCTTGTCGACAGTTTTTGCAGCGAGCAAAACGCGCGTATGGAGGCTATGAATTCGGCAGGGCAGAACGCCGATAAAATACTTTCTTCTCTTTCGGTTGAGTATAACAGGCTGCGCCAGGCGGCAATCACTCAGGAAATAACCGAAATATCCTCGGGCGCCAAGGCGCAAAAACATAAAATCAAAAGAAAACAACAGGAGGTGTGCGCTCTGTGAGTGAAGTATACGGAAAAATAACGGCAATTTCAGGTCCGGTTATAGACTGCGAATTTCCGAAAGGCAGTCTGCCCAAAATCAAAGAGGCGCTGAGCGTTACCGTTAAAGGCGAAAAACGAATTATGGAGGTCGCGCAGCACATCGGAAAGGACAGAGTCCGCTGCATTCTTTTGGGAGCGGGCGAAAATTTGTCGCGCGGTATGACTGTTGAATCAAACGGAAAAGGAATTTCCGTTCCGGTGGGTGAAAAAACGCTCGGAAGAATGTTCAATGTTCTGGGCGAGCCGATAGACGGCGAAACACCCCTGCCGCAGAATACCGAAAAGTGGGAGATACACCGCAAAGCGCCGAGCTTTGCCGAACAGCGCCCGTCGGCTGAAATACTTGAAACCGGCATTAAAGTCATTGACCTTTTGGAGCCGTATCCGAAAGGCGGAAAAATCGGACTGTTCGGGGGCGCCGGCGTCGGCAAAACCGTGCTCATACAGGAATTGATACACAATGTCGCGC
>CAVDRT010000115.1:0-8271 GCA_963611445.1 bacterium | reverse complement strand
CTATTCCAAATCAGTTTTTCACTCTTCTGTCTGTCCGAAATTCTTGACAAGTTTCTTTTGTGAAATATACTTGTATGAACAAAACTCCTGCCGAATATTCGGCAGGAGTTTTTCATAAACAATTCAAATTTCAGCGAGAATATATTAGATTATTCGTCCAGTTTCAGCACAGCCGTAAACGCCTCCTGCGGCACTTCGACCGAGCCGAGCGAGCGCATACGCTTTTTGCCCTCTTTTTGTTTTTCGAGCAGTTTTTTCTTTCTTGTGATGTCGCCGCCGTAGCACTTTGCAAGCACATCTTTACGCATTGCTTTGACCGTTTCGCGGGCGATTATCTTGCCGCCGATTGCGACCTGAATCGGCACTTCGAAAAGCTGGCGCGGAATGTACTCTTTGAGTTTTTCGGCAATTTTTCTTGCCCTCACATACGCGCTGTCGGCGTGGACAATAAACGAAAGCGCGTCAACCACATCGCCTGCAAGCAAAACATCGAGTTTCACAAGTTTTGAGGGCTCATAATCCTTGATTTCATAATCATAACTTGCATAACCCTTTGTTCTGGATTTCAGTGCGTCGAAGAAGTCGTAAATTATTTCGGCAACCGGCATTATATAGTGAATATCAACGCGGTCTCCGAGATATTTCATATCAATATAAGTGCCTCTGCGTTCCTGGCACAGCTGCATAATCGTTCCGACATAGTCGCTCGGAGAATATATATTCACTTCCGCCATCGGCTCGTATGCCACCGCAATTTGAGCAGGGTCGGGGTAGTTTGTCGGGTTTGAAATATCAAGCACTTCGCCGTTTGTCATTTCAAATTTATAAACAACGCTCGGCGCGGTTGTGACAAGCGCCAAGTCATATTCGCGCTCAAGCCTTTCCTGAATGATTTCCATATGCAAAAGGCCCAAAAATCCGCAACGGAAACCAAATCCCAGCGCACCCGAAGTTTCCGCTTCAAACATAAGCGAGGCGTCGTTCAATTGGAGTTTTTCAAGCGCGTCGCGAAGGTCGGAATATTCTGCGCTGTCGGCGGGATAAATTCCGCAAAACACAACCGGTTTCACACTTCTGTAACCGGGCAGCGGCTCGCTCGCCGGAGTGTCTGCCAGTGTTATCGTGTCGCCGACCCTGGCATCGGCAACATTTTTGATTGCCGCCGAAATATATCCGACTTCGCCTGCCGCAAGTTCGTCACATTCAATCAGCGCATTGCCGCGGCGGCGTCCGACTTCAACCACTTCATATTCGGCACCCGACGCCATAAGGCGGATTTTTTGACCTTTTTTGAGGCTGCCCGAAACAACCCTGAAATAAACAACAACGCCTTTATATCGGTCGTAATACGAATCGAATATCAGCGCTTTCAGGGGTGCTTCACGGTCACCCGACGGGGCGGGTATCTCGGTGATTATCTTTTCAAGCACTTCGTCAATATTGATGTCGTTTTTTGCGGAAATAAACGGTGCGTTGTCAGCCGGTATGCCGACAATGTCTTCAATTTCTTTCTGCACCCGTTCGGGCTCGGCACTCGGCAAATCGATTTTATTTATAACAGGCAGAATTTCAAGCCCGTGGTCTGCGGCAAGATAGGTGTTCGCAAGGGTTTGAGCCTCAACGCCCTGAGAAGCGTCGACCACCATAATTGCACCTTCGCATGCGGCGAGCGAGCGCGACACTTCATAGTTAAAGTCGACATGTCCCGGTGTGTCAATCAGGTTGAGCTCATATTCAAGCCCGTCTTTTGCGGTGTAATAAAGCGTCACTGCGTGGGATTTTATGGTGATTCCGCGCTCCCTTTCAAGGTCCATACTGTCGAGAAGCTGGTCCTCCATATTTCGGAGTTCAACCGTTTTTGTGTGTTCGAGCAGTCGGTCGGCAAGGGTCGATTTGCCGTGGTCGATATGTGCAATAATGCAGAAATTTCTGATTCTTTCAAGCGGTATAGCCAATATAATTCTCCTTTTGAAAACCTATGATTATATTTTTGCGTCCGCCGTTATTTTTCGGCGTATTCTGACGCAAGATATTCCGAAATCACATCGTGGTTGGTTGCGTAATAAATATCGTCGTGACCCGAAAGACGGGAA
This sequence comes from bacterium, assembly GCA_963611445.1. GTDB lineage: Bacteria > Bacillota > Clostridia > Oscillospirales > Acutalibacteraceae > CAVALG01. The sequence continues at coordinate 6,178 of CAVDRT010000115.1, read as the reverse complement.
AGTATTTCTTCAAACCTTGCCCAGTCTTCCTCGGTCACAAATTCATAGCTGTGACCCCAAATATAAAACATCTGCGGACGGTCGGGTTTTATATTGACAAACTTTTCGATAAGTTCGAAAACAGTCGGCTCGCTGTGATGGCAGGTTGCCGCAAGGATAAGCGGCTCTTCCGGCATATCAAATCCATGGGAATGAATGCAGGTCCTTGCATAAATAAAACCGAGTTTTCTAAGAATTTCAATGCATTTGTCATTGTAAGTGCCGAACGGATATGCCATTCCGTCGGGCTCATATCCGAAAAGTGCTTTGAGATATTTTTTGTCGACCCACAGTTGATTATAAATCTGTTCGTCGCTGAGTTTCGTGAGGTCGGGGTGTGAGAGCGTGTGGCAGGCAACTTCGTGACCGTCGTAGAGATGCTCGATTTCAGACGCGCAAAGATGGCGCACAATTTTGGAAGCATCTCCCGATTTGTATTCCCAGTGGTGGCTTGAACAAAGCGAGCCTGAATTGAGGTTAAATGTTGCCTTAATACTGTATTTGTTGAAAAGTCCGACCAATCTGACATCGTCAAGATTTCCGTCGTCATAACTGAAAGTCACAGCTTTCATTTTTCCGTTCCACATAAATTATGCACCTCTTATTTTATTGAATCAAACAACCGTTGTGCAAACCAACGGTGCGTTTCGCGTTTATAGTGGAGTCCGTCGTCTATAAATATGCCCCTGTTTTTCTTGTCAAGTCCGAATTCGGGCGTTTTTGAGGTTTCAACAATATGCACTGTGGAATCCCTGTCGGCGAGTTCTCTGAACGCCGCATTTATTTTGTCGCAGTTTTTTTGGTTGTTGCAAAGTTCATAGAAATAAAGCGGGCAGTCAATGTCCGTTTTGCCGCGAAGTCCTTTGAAAAACTCTTCGTAATAATCGGTTGCATGGTCGAAAAATGTCGGGTCGAAAGGCGCGGTGTCGCCCTCGCTTCCAATCCAGTGCAGACCGAGCGAAACGGGGTTTTTGAAATTCTTGTGAAGATATTTCATCGTGTTTTCAATGGTTTGCTGTGCAAGCGGATAAAGTGAAATATCACACTTGTCGCCGGGACCCGGTTTCATTACGCGCGGACGGTCAGGTTTCCACATTTGGTCAACAACGCCGCCTGTCCAAAAATACGCCTTGATTGTGCCCTGGGCGCCAATTGAAATTTGAACTATATAAAGGTCGGGCAATCCCATTTTGTTCCCGGAATCAATTTCCGCCTGCCACATTTTTGCAAGAAAAGTTGCCAAACGGTTTGTGCAGTCCTGGTCTTCACCGAGGTTTTTGCCGTATGAAGAATATCCGTCAAACACAACTTCGTCCAAGTCATACGCTTGATTTTTATCCGCCGAAAGCCCGAAAACATTTTTCATCGGCTCTTTGATTATTTCATCGTCGTTCATTATTATAGCGTGACCGTGCGCATTTGACTGACCGAAAATGAAAATAACGGCTGCGTCGTGACCGTTAACATTGATATACATAAATCTTCTCCGTTTCGAGAACATATGGTGATTATACCTCTTTTTGGGATAAAAGTAAATAAAAAACGCAAATTTACAAATAATTTTCCGTGATAAATAGTGCAAAATTGTTCCGTTTGTGTTATTATTAAAACAAGGTAACAAAAAATTTGCTTTACGGTGAAAATTATGAAAAACAAATCTTTAAAATTCCTGTCACTCATTCTCGGATTGATTTTAATTTTTAATATGTCGGCGATTGCCCTTGATGAAGATAAAACGGCGGCAAAACCGAGCAACGCCTCTTCTCAGCCCGTCAAACTCAGCCTTAAAACCGCGGGCATAAACTCGGACAAAAGTGTCGGAATTTCACTTTATATGACCGCGCCCGAGGGGGTCGAGGTCGGCGGACTGCAGGCGGACATTGTCTTCGACAGCGACAGTTTCACTTGTTCCTCCGATACCGACAGCGACGGCAAAATAACCGTGGCACTGCTTGATTTTTCGGATTCGGGCAGTGAACAACTGCTCGCGTCATATTCTTTGCTTGCCGCCGACGGCATTTATTCGGGCTATTATACCGTGTCGCTTAAAAATATAATCATTTACGACACCGACGACCGCGACCTTGATTACACTGCGGAGGACGCGCGCTTTGCGGTTGAGGGCGAAGAGCCCGAATATACCGTAACTTTGGCGGACAAGAGTTTGAATCTGGCAAAGGGGACCCGGAGAAAACTGTCATATACAACCACGCCCGAAAATGCGCTCAGCAAAGATGTTTCCTGGAGTTCGGGCAATGAAAGAGTTGCCAAAGTTTCGGCAGATGGAACTGTGACCGCCGTGTCGGCGGGGACCGCAAATATTATTGTGTCATACGGAAAGTCGAGCGATATTTGCACCGTTACGGTGTTTGAAACGCAGTCGTCTCAAATTATGTTTGAAAGAATGCCGATTAAAACTTTTTATTATGTCGGTGAAAAACTCAACACATTGGGCCTGAAACTTCGAATTTTTACCGACAGGGCAAATTCCTCGGTCATAGACAGCGGCTGGACGACAAAATGCGATGAATTCACAAGCCCCGGAACATATTCGGTTTATGTCGATTACAGCGGTTACGGAATCAGTTACAATGTTGAGGTTGCCGAGCGTCCGCAAAACGCCGACCCGCTCACACCTTTCGAAACACCGAAAAAAGATGCGTTCAAAAAGCGTGAACTCATCGGCGGCAGATGGCCCGACCTCACGGGTCTTGCGTTTTGGACAGAGAGCGGCGGCCGCGTCACTTTCAACCGATACAGCGCTGAATTTTCAGCCGATTCCGAACTGCACTACGGCAAAAATACCGCCACTGTAAAACTCGGCGGATATGAATATAATTTTGATTTTTACTATATTGAGGACGACGCGCCCGACAGCATTGATGTTCTGACCGCGCCGGCATATGCCGCAAAATTCGGCAGCTTTTCAGATGAAATCAGCACTTTCGGGCTGGGCGTTTCCAAAACCGAGGGGGATACGGAAACCAAAATCCCCGTGTCCGAACTTTCATTCCCCGAAAAGCAGTTTAAAACCGAGGGCGAAAACATACTTGAAATAAATTACAAGGGTCTTCCGGCATACTGCCTTGTGGAGGTCGCCGCGCCCGATATTAACGAACTCAACGGAATAGCCGTGACCGAAAAGCCGAACAAAACCGAATATTTGAAAGGCGAGACGGTTTCATTCGACGGTTTGCGCGTCGCCGCAACCTATAACGGCGCGATGCTCGGAGAGATTGAAGATTATACGCTTAAATATGATGAGAATTTCAAGGTGGGCGATAACACCGTGACGGTGGAATACAAAGGCTTTAAAACCGAATTCACCGTGAAAATTTTAAACCCGTATCCCGAAAAAATCACGGGCGGCACATATAAGGTGACGGGCGGAATACTTCTCGGTGTGTCTGCCGGAACAAGCGTGAGTGAATTTCTCAAAAACACGGGAATCGCCGAATATTTGACCGTTTCGGACGCTGACGGAAACCCGATTTCGGGCGGCGGTGCCGTTTGCACGGGATATATATTGACGCTCATAAATCCCGAAACCGGAGAAATTTCCGACAGGGTCACGGTTGCGGTGACGGGTGATATAAACGGTGACGGACAAGTGACCGCGGCGGACGAAAATATGCTTTTGAATTATCTTTTGAATAACACCGCACTTGATGAACTGCAGTCAGCCGCCGCCGATATAAACGGCGACAGCGCCGTGACGATAACCGACCTTTTGAACATCAGGGATATTGTGAAGAAAAACTGAAATTTTGCAATCTAATTTTGAATATGGGGGAAAGTTATGCCGAAAAAAATGCTGTTTATAATGAATCCGATGTCGGGTCTTAAAAAAGCAAATCGCTATCTTGCGGATATTATGACGCTCTATTCTTCAAAAGATTATGAAGTTTTGCTTTATATGACCCGCGCTAAAGGCGACGCCACGGAAATTGCCCGAAAAAACGCCGACCGCGTGGACAGGGTTGTTTGCGTCGGCGGAGACGGAACACTCAATGAGGTCATAACGGGCCTTATGACGGCGGGAATCAAAAAACCGGTCGGATATATTCCGTCGGGTAGCACAAATGATTTTGCGGCAACTTTGAATTTACCTAAAAATATTATGAGGGCGGCGGAGGTTGCCGTTTCGGACAAAACAAAAATGATTGATGTCGGCAAATTCGGCGACAGATATTTTTCCTATGTCGCTTCTTTCGGCGCTTTCACAAAGGTGTCGTATTCGACGCCGCAAAGCACCAAAAATCTTTTGGGGCATCTTGCCTATGTGCTTGAGGGGATAAAAGATATTCCGAATATAAAACCTATTCACGCCGAGATTGAGATTGACGGCAACACGGTTGAGGACGACTATATTTTCGGTGCCGTCAGTAATTCGACCTCGGTTGGAGGGGTTTTCAAACTTTCAAGCGAAGATGTCAGCCTGAACGACGGACTTTTTGAAATGATGCTTGTGAAATCGCCCAAAAACCCCGCCGAACTTAATCGAATTATATTTTCGCTCACAAACGGAAAATATGCCAACTGCGATATGATAACATTTTCGAGTGCAAGAAAGGTCACTGTCAAAACCGCCGAACCGCTCGCGTGGACGCTTGACGGCGAATACGGAAACGAGCACACCGAAATTTCACTTCAGAATATATTCGGCGGACTGGAACTCAGTTGTTCGGAGGGTGAAACAAATGAATAAAACGATTGCAATCATCGCCGCTATGGATGAAGAAGCGGCGGCGGTCAGAGAAAAAATGACGAACACACGGCAAACAGCGGTTTACGGCAAAGAGATAACCGTCGGAAAACTGGGCGCGCGCGAAATTGTGCTTGCAAAAAGCGGCGTCGGCAAGGTCAACGCCGCGAGAACAGCACAGTTGATTATAGATAAATATTCGCCCGCTGCCGTGATAAATATCGGCTCCGCCGGCTGCACGACCGAAAAACTCGGAATTTCCGATGTTGTCATTTCCGAATCCTGCGTTCAGCACGACTTTGACCTCACGGCTTTCGGCAGGGAAAAGGGCTTTGTGACCGATGTCGGAAAATACATAAAATCGGACGAAAAAATCACCGACGCCGTTTTGAGCGTCGCCGAAAAAATCAGCGGCGGCAGTTTCCGCGTCGTTAAAGGGATAATCGCTTCGGGCGACAGTTTTGTGTCCGAAGCGGAGATTAAAAAAGAAATATTTGAGCAGTTCGGCGCCGTGTGCGTCGAAATGGAGGGCGCCGCCGTTGCCCAGGTTTGCTCGCTTTGCGGCGTTCCTTTCACTGTTGTCCGCTCGGTCAGCGACGCACTTTCGGGCGACATCACCCAAACATTCGAAGAATTTCTCGAAACCGCCTCAAAGCGCTGCGCCGAAGTTCTCGCAAATGTCATTGATAAAATTTGAATCGGAGACGGAATATGAAAAAGTTTTTTAAAGAATTCAGAGATTTTATTATGAAAGGCAATGTCCTCAATCTTGCCGTCGGCGTTATCATCGGCGCCGCATTCCAGGGGCTTGTCAAGGCATTGACCGACGATATTATTTCGCCGATTATCGGACTGTTTGCAAACGCCGATTTTTCGGAATGGCAGTGGGTCATCAAAAGCGGGGCGGACGGCTCGACGGTCGCAATCAAATACGGCTCGTTTATAACCGCCGTCATCAATTTTTTGATTATGGCGTTTGTTATATTCATAATTGTAAAATTTATGAATAAACTGTGCGACTTAAATCCGCTCAAACACAAGGAAGAACAGCCGAAACCCACCACAAAAAAATGTCCTTATTGCTTAAGTGAAATCCCGATAGAAGCGACAAGATGTCCGCACTGCACTTCAGAAATCCCCGAAGCGACGGAAGAAAACGAAGAAAAAGCCGAGGAAAATTAAAATGAATTCACCACTTGCGGACAGAATAAGGCCACAAACGATTGATGAAGTGTGCGGTCAGCAGCATATTTTGGGCGAAGGCAAACCGCTCAGGAAAATAATCGATTCGGGCAAAATACCCAATTTGATATTTTTCGGTCCGTCGGGCGTCGGCAAAACCACGGTTGCCGAGATAATTGCCAAAAAAAGCCGCAAAAAACTTTTCAGGCTCAACGCCACAACTGCGTCAACCGCCGATATTAAGGAGATAAT
>CAVDRT010000114.1:0-10792 GCA_963611445.1 bacterium | reverse complement strand
GGTTATTAAACTGCGAGAAAACATTGTTCCAAATTTCCATATAACGGTCGCAGTCGCAGCCGGGTTTGCAATCGGGCGAGCCGCAGCCGTATTTTTCGCCGCGGTCGAAATATATTTCGCTGCACGGTCCGCAGGGACCCGTGCCGTGTTCCCAGAAGTTATCCTCTTTGCCGAGACGGACAATACGCTCTTCGGGAACGCCGATAACATCGCGCCAAATTGCATACGATTCGTCGTCGCTTTCATAAACAGACGGCCAAAGGCGGTCTTCGGGGATTTGGAGGGTTTTGGTGAGAAATTCCCAAGCCCACGGAATCGCTTCGTTTTTGAAATAATCGCCGAATGAGAAGTTTCCGAGCATCTCAAAATATGTTCCGTGGCGCGCAGTTTTTCCAACCCTTTCGAGGTCGGGCGTTCTGATACATTTCTGACAGGTTGTGACGCGGTCGCGAGGGGGAGTGACCTCACGGGTGAAATATTTTTTCATCGGCGCCATTCCGGAATTTATAAGCAAAAGTGAATTGTCCCCCTGCGGCACAAGTGAAAAACTCGGCAAACGCAGGTGGCCTTTGCTTTCAAAAAAAGAAAGATATTTTTCTCTTAAATCATTGAGTGACATCCATTCCATAAACAATTTCTCCGTTAATCAAATTTATCGGGCGTGGTCGTTAAGAATCCGCCCTTTGCAATTTTGCCGTTTTCAATACTTGACCGGCTTTTTGTCTATTACTCACAAGTATCGCAAACACTGATTATTATAATCTTTTCGGCGTGATTTGTCAACTTTTGAGAGTTACGCAAAACCGTAATTTGTGAAAAAGCCGAGTTTTGGCAGCCTGTTTGCAGAAATACGCAAAAAAGCACCCGCTCTTTTGAGCGGGTGCGAAAATTCAGAGATCAGAGCCGATTTAATCAGCCGTTAATCTTTTTCTTTTTGTAAACCACGAATGCGAGAGCACCGAGTGAAATTACAGCAATTGAAGTGTAAAGTGCAACATCGGTTGTGTCGCCGGTCTTTGTGGTATCGGTGGTAGTTGTAGTAGTATCTGTTGTACCGCCGGTTGTGTTGTTATCATTGCCCGGAGTTGTGGGTGCAAGTTTTGCAATTACTTCAGTTTTAGTTGCATCGCAACGCTCGCATCTGAAGAGTTTTTCGCCTTCTTCGGTTTCGGTAGCTTCTTTAGTTACCTTGCCTTCGTCCCAATCATGTCCGAGAGCCTCGATTTCGATTGTGGCTTTCTTGCGGCAAACGGTGCACTCAACATCTTTTTCGCCCTTTTCGGTGCAAGTCGGCTCTTTGGTTACAGTGCCTTCGTTCCAAGTGTGAGCGGTTTTTCCGATAACAGTTCCTTTTTTAATTGTCTTATGGCAATCTTCGCAAACCTTGTCGCCTGTGTAGCCTTCTTCGGTGCAGGAAGCAGCCTTAGCGTCTACAACTTTGACATTCTTGTGGTTGTTTTCGTCAACCGGAATAACATCGGTCTTAGTAGCACCGCAAACTGTGCAGGTGTAGGTCATTTCACCTTCAGCAACACAGGTAGCTTCTTTGGTTACCGTACCGTTATCCCAAACATGGTCTTTGGTCTTCTGAATGGATTCAGTCTTAGTAGCACCGCAAGCTGCACAAGTGTAGGTCAAAACGCCTTCTTCTTTACAGGTAGCAGCTTTGGTTACTACGCCATCGTCCCAACCGTGAGCTTCGGTCTGAACATCTCCGCAGAGGCCGCAGGAGCGTGAATGGTTGTTATCGTCAACCTTTGTCCAAGCACCATACTGATGGTCGCAGGAAACTACGCTGATAGTGATAGGAGCAACTGTGGTAACAGGGAAACTAGTTGTGCTCTTCTTAATCATAGGAGTAAGCGAAACGGTATAATCGCCATATTCCGCATCGTCTTTTGCCTTAAGAGTAAGTCTGCAAACATCGCCGTTGCGGGCAGCAGCACTGCCGGCAGCCCAAGCAGCCAAACCTGTTGCAGGATCGAAATTCTTGAGTACGCCACCGTCAACAACCCATTCGCAATTTACATAATCAAATTTGTCTTTGTCGTATGCAAACACAAGACCCATTGAGGTGAATTCAGGGGAATCAGCAAAGTTTACCGTAAATGTGACGGAGTCACCGCGTTTAATACTCGTTGCAGAAGCCCTCATCGTAACAGTTGTAGGATCGCCGACAGGGATTTCTTTACCGGTCGCAATCTTTGTGTTACAATCTTTGCACCAGGTGTCACCGGTGTAGCCAGGAACATTGCCGTTAGGATCTTTTGCGTCACGGATTTCGGTGTTCTTGTGGTTGTTTTCGTCTTTCAGAACAACCTCAGTCTTAGTAGCACTGCAAGCGGTACAAGTGTAAGTCTTTTCGCCTTCAGCAACGCAAGTAGCCTCTTTGGTTACTACGCCTTCGCCCCAAGTATGGTCGGCTTTTTCAACACCGCTGCATACCGAGCAGGTGCGTGAATGCTGATTGTCATCTAATTTTGTCCAAGCACCATACTGATGGTCGCAATGAACTTTAACAGTCTTTACAACTTCTTTGGTAACAGAATAGCTGAGTTGACCATATTTTATCTGAGGCTGAACTTTGACTTCAATATCTTCGTTCAAAACGCCTTCTTTTACCTTATAGGTAATCGTGAATGCATCACCATCGTGGGATGCAGCAGTGCCCGAAGCCCAAACTGCCAAACCTGTTTTTTGGTCGTAGTTAGTAATCACGCCACCCTGGGTGAGCCATGCAGAACTTACATATTCCAATTTGTCATGGTCAAAATCAAAATAGAAGCACATTGATGTGAATGTATCAGTGTTGGAAAGATTGCAAGTGAATGTGATATTTTCACCTGCTTTTGCTTCTGTGGCAGAAGCAGTAACAGTAGCAACAGCCACTTTCCCCTCTTTAGCATACGCCACAACACCACTGCTGATTACAAGCACTAATGCGAGGAGTATTACGGTTAATGATTTGAATTTTTTCATTAAGATTTTCCTTTCTGCAAATAGTTTTATTTGCTAAGCGGATAAAAATCAGGCATGAACGTATAGTTCAAAAGATATACGGCATCCGCATCATCGACAACTCCGTTATGGTCAAAGTCAGCAAACGCATCGCCTATCGGATAGAAGTCGGGCATGAATGTGTAGTTCAAAAGATATACAGCATCCGTATCATCAACCACCTCATTGCCGTCGAGGTCGCCGAGAACGCCTTTGTTAACTGTGATGTCGATTGCTGAAACAACATCGTTAACTGTTGTTGCGTTTTCATCGACAACTTCGTTTGTGCGGGTGAGGCCTGCAAGTGTTTCGTCCTCAGCGCTCATTGTGAATGTTACGGTGAAGAGAGTGTACTCTTTGCCGGCAGCAACTGCTTTTCCATTTGCCGCAAAAGTGTTAACTTTGATTTCACCGGCTGTTTTGTGATTTTCTTGAATTTCAAAGCCGGCATCTTTAAGGTCGCCTACGGTAACGGTGCCGAGGGTGTATTTGGCTGTATCGTAAGCCAATGTTACTTTTCCGGCTGCCATTTTGCCGCTGTTGTCGGCAAGAACGCAGCTGAGTGTCACATTAGTTCCGTCGACAGTTGCTTTCCACGCCCAATTATCATTGGCTGTGTTTACAGCTGCGGCAGGAATCATTGCAGCAAGGCAAAGCACCATGGCAATGACAACTGAAACAATGCGCTTTTTCATAATGTTTCCTCCGTTTTCATATGTATTTTTTAGTTTATGAGGCTAACTGCCTGATAACATCTGTATTATATCACGGCAAATATTATTTTGCAATATATTTTTTTGTGATTTTTTCGATTTTTTGTTCAGTTTAGCCAATAATCAAAAAAATCAGCGTTTTGTCCAAAAAGCCGTGAATTTTTTTGTGCAAAATACCTATTCAAACTTTGTGTTTCTACATATTATAATATATGCAAAAATATTAAAGGTGAGGTGCGATGTTTGTGAACAAGCCTGATAACGGCGGATTTAAGGAAGAAATTCGCAGAAAAAGGGAAAATTCTCCGATTTTCACACCGTTGGAGCTTATCCTGCTCGGCGTATTTTTGATTGCCGTCGCGGTTATGACACTTTTGTTCGGATACTACGGTTTTGAAATCAAACGCGATGACCCAAAGCCTTACAGCGAAACATACCAAATCCCGCAAAACACTGATAATTCATCAAACAGCTCCCTGCAGGAAAAGGCTTTCGGCAGGTCGGGCGATTGACAATATGGCAGCCGTTGGTTTTTGTGTTCCTGACGACTGTCATTTTAACATAAAAAAGAGCCGCCCGAAAGCGGCTCTTTCTTTGTTACGAAAAGTCTTATATTTCAGCGAAGTATTTGATTGTTCTTACCATCTGGCTGGTGTAAGAATTTTCGTTATCGTACCAAGAAACAACCTGAACCTGATAGGTGTCGTCGTCAATCTTTGTTACCATTGTCTGAGTGGCGTCAAAGAGTGAGCCATATCTGATTCCGATGATATCGGAAGATACGAGCGGCTCCTCAGTGTAACCGAATGATTCGCTTGAAGCAGCCTTCATTGCGGCATTGATTCCGTCAACGGTGATGTCTTTGCCTTTAACGACGGCAACAAGGATTGTTGTTGAGCCGGTCGGAACCGGAACACGCTGAGCGGAGCCGATGAGCTTGCCGTTGAGTTCGGGAATAACAAGGCCGATTGCTTTTGCGGCACCTGTTGAGTTCGGAACGATGTTAACGGCAGCGGCACGGGCACGGCGAAGGTCGCCTTTTCTGTGCGGACCGTCGAGAACCATCTGGTCGCCTGTGAAAGCGTGAACAGTGGTCATAATACCGCTCTGGATAGGAGCGTATTTGTTAAGAGTGTCAGCCATAGGAGCCAGGCAGTTTGTGGTGCAGGAAGCGGCAGAGATAATCTTGTCGTTTGCATCAAGAGTTTTTTCGTTTACGCTGTAAACGATTGTTTTAAGGTCGCTTCCGGCAGGAGCTGAAATAACAACCTTTTTAGCGCCGGCATCGATATGGGCCTGTGATTTTTCTTTTGAAGTGTAGAAACCTGTGCATTCGAGAACAACATCAACGCCGATTTCGCCCCACGGAAGGTCGGCAGCGTTCTTTTCAGCATAGATTTTGATGGTTTTTCCGTCAACTGTAATGCTGTCTTCACCTGCTTCAACCTTGTCTGCGAGAGCATATCTGCCCTGAGCAGAATCGTATTTGAGAAGATGAGCGAGCATTTTCGGGCTTGTAAGATCGTTGATTGCAACAATCTCATAGCCTTCCGCACCGAACATTTGGCGGAAAGCCAAACGGCCTATGCGGCCAAAACCATTGATAGCAACTTTAACCATTGGAAATAACCTCCTTTTATTTTTCTTTAATATTGTAACCCTTTTTTATCTGTTTTTCAAGTGGATTGTTTAATTTTTAACATAATATTTTCGTTTTTTTGAATATTGTACCGTTAATTCAGGCTGTTTTGCCCGATTTGAGAGGTTTTTTAAATAAAATTCCCAGGTCGGAGGCTATATTTTCGCTGATTTTTTGTGAAGCAGTGAAAACTTTTCCGATTTCCGAGCGTTTGACCGGGTGCAAAAAAAGTTCTTTCGCTATGTGGCGGAGCCGAAAAGACGGCGATGGCGAAACAAAATAAAATTCATTTTCATCGGCATACATTTCACAGCCGTCCGCCGCGTTCATCAGGCAAAGTTCTTTTGCAAAACGCAAAGCCGATTCCCCGTCCGCCGTTTGAAAGACAAGCGGAGCGCGCGGCTTTTTAAGCGGACGAACTTTGATTTTTTCTTTGAATTCAAGCAAAATTTCGCAACCGTCGCCCGCCGCTTTAAATTCCGCCGAAACAGATGACGATGTTTGCAAAAATTCCGGGCAGACCGCCCTTAAAAGCGAGGTCATCAATTCGCTTTGCCGTGAGCCGTACATTAAATATATACCGTATTCGCAAAATTCATAATTATCAAGAAGTATTTCAACCCTGTTGCCGGATTTTGTCACGCGCATACCACCGCCCCCTTTATATCATTCTATTTTGGCGGCGTGTCCGACGGGATTGCCTGTTTTTGCTGAGGCTTTTCGTTTGCCGCCGGCGGCGAAATAACTGCCGTTAGATTTGATACCGTATTTGCCAACCTTGTCCATTCCCACCCCTCCGGCAGCTCAAACGGAATCTCATCTTCAATGCATTTTACGCTGCCGTCGGCGAACTTCTCATAATGCAAATTATGACCTTGAAAATCACGCAGAATCAATTTGATTTTACTCACCCGCCACATTATATTCCCTTAGCATTAACCCCGCCTTAAACCAAACAAAACCGCCCAAATTCACCCCGAAACATAACAGTTCGGAGTGGCTTGGGCGGTTAATTTTATAAGCTTGTTGATTATTAAAGAGTCTCGAGTCTTTCTGTCTCTAAATCTTCGATTGTATAACTACCATCATTGATTTCCTCTAATCGCTTTATTATGTGTGAAATAAGTTCTAGCATCATATTTTTCTCTGCTTTTTCTTTTTCGTGATTAAACCAACAAGGTTCATCATGGGAATCAAATTCATAATATGACGAAAACATATCTTCAGCTTGACTACATAAATCTTGCAATTTTATATCATTAGCAATGATAGTTGGTTCGTCAATGATATCATCATCGTCGTCATAAACCCATATAGGGCTGTGAATAAATTCATTCATTATTTTTACAGTGAACATTTATTATTTATCTCCCTTCATTTTTTTCGGATAAGATGACACAATGAATCCATTAGTACCAATGCCGGTTACAACATAATTAATATTATGCCATTCTAGCAAAAACAGATACATTTTCTTCAATAGCTCTTTCAAGTAGCGAAATTATAAGATTTAGTACGTCGATGGTTTCATCAAAATCAAAAGATTTCTTTTTGTATTGCATCAAGTCATCAAGATATTCTCTACAATCAATCTGGTAAATATCGGTGCTTTCAGAAAAGATCCTCTCACATTGATGATAATCCTTATCAGGTCAGTAAACAGCAAGAAAAATGTCAGGATGTATCGGCTTGGTGATGACTACAGCAACCAAAGAATTATAGAACGCATCCGTGCTGAGGGTAATAAAAGATTCCAAAGAGCTAATGCATTCTGGGATGAGAGAAAGGCATACAGAAAACTACGTGAGTGACGCAATTTCTTAAATGGCTGTTTTCAGTCTTATATGTTCTTACGCACTCACGACTTACATAGAAAAAGCGGGCTCCCGACATTAACGCTGAGATACCTCGAAGCGGCGTCGACATTTGAGAGCGATTTGACATTTTCTATATCGCTTTCCGAAAAACCCGTTTCGGAATAAAGCCTGTAATCCGCATAATGCGTTTTTTCAAAAAAGTTGCCCGTGTCTTCCTCAATGCTTTTCCATTCGATGTTAAAACCGAGGAAAATTCCGACGCCGAGGGCTATCATAATCACCATTGAAATAAATTGAGATTTATAGCCGAGTGCCGTGCGGAACATTTTTTTAATAAGCATATTTTACCACTCCACTTCGTCCGCGCTCAACGGATTTTCCTGCTGCTCGCAGGATTTGATTTTTCCGTTTTTCACTCTGATTACAGTGTCCGCCATTTTGGCAATGTTTTGGTTATGAGTGACAATCACGATAGTTTTGCCGTAATTTTTCGCCATTGAAAGCAAAAGTTTCAAAACCATAACGCCGGTTTCCGAGTCAAGCGCGCCGGTCGGCTCGTCGCAAAGCAATATTTGCGGATTTTTGGCAAGCGCGCGGGCGATTGACACACGCTGCTGTTCGCCTCCCGAAAGTTCCGACGGGAAGTTGTTTAAATGGTCGGAAAGCCCGACTTCGGAGAGCATTTGTTTGGGGTCGAGTGCTCTTTTGGATATTTCTTTCACAAGCGCGACATTTTCATAAACCGTGAGCGTCGGAACAAGGTTATAAAACTGGAACACAAACCCGACGGTCGACGCGCGATAGTCGGCAAGTTCATTGTTTGAAAGCCCCGAAATGTTTTTGCCGTTCACGAGGATTTCGCCCTCGGTTGGGCTGTCGAGTCCGCCGAGCATATTAAGCAGTGTGCTTTTTCCTGCGCCGCTGGGACCCAGAATGACAACAAATTTGCCCTCATCAAGAGAAAAATTCACACCGTCAAGCGCGCGAAGCTCGTGTTCGCCGCTTGTGTAAATCCGCGTTACATTTTTAAATTCAACATTAGCCATTTTTACCTCCGTTATTTCCCGAAAAACGAGAATTTTTTCTTTTCATAAGGCTCCGCCGACACATCCGTCACGGTGTAACCTGTTGCCGCAATCGTTCTTTTGAGTTCGTTTTCGTCGATTTCGGACGGGGTGATTATCTCGGTTTTCCCTTTCGTGTGGGAAGAAGTGACCTTTTTGACCTTGAATTTGCCGCGAATTGCTTCGTTTATGTGCGCTTCGCACATTCCGCACGCCATTCCGTCAATCGTCAATGTGATTTTATACATACAAGTTTCCCCCTTGCGTAAAGTTAGCGTTTGCTAACTTTACGATGATTTTTTTCGGAACTGCCCGAAATGAGCGCGTTCCGATAATCTAAAAACAGTATAATACTTTTAAAATACCTTGTCAACCGTTTTGAAAAAATTTTTATTTTCGCAAAACCGACCCCGTTTTCAAAGAAAATGAGGTCGGTCTTTTAAAATCTGATTATCTTCTTCTGAAGCCCTGACGGGGACGGCCGCCGTTATTTCCTCTGCGGTCGTTTTTCTTGATGTCGGCGTCGGCATCTTCCGAAACTACTGCGCCCTCAACTTCAACGAGAGCGTCGCGGCGTGAAAGGTTGAGTCTTCCCTGGTCGTCAATTTCGGTGACTTTTACAATAACTTCGTCGCCGACCGAAACAGCGTCTTCAACCTTGGCAATGCGTTTGACATCAAGCGCGCTGATGTGAACAAGACCCTCTTTCCCGGGTGCAATTTCAACAAACGCGCCGAAAGGCATAAGCCTTGTTACTTTGCCCTTATAAATTGCGCCGATTTCAGGGTCATTTGCTATTGTCTCAATTATCGAAATTGCCTGTTTAGCCTTGTCAATATCGATTGCGGAGACAAACACATGACCGTCTTCTTCAATATTGATAGTACAGTCGCATTTTTCCTGAATCGACTGAATAACTTTGCCCTGTTTGCCGATTACATCGCCGATTTTATCGGGCGAAATAACGGTTGTGAGCATTTTGGGAGCGTATTTGGAAAGTTCCGCTCTCGGCTCTGAAATAACGGGCAGCATAATTTCATCAAGAATATAATTTCTTGCCTTGTGCGTCTTTGCAAAGGCTTCTTTGATGATTTCGGGGGTAAGACCGTGAACTTTAAGGTCCATCTGAATTGCGGTGATACCTTTTTTCGTTCCCGCAACTTTGAAGTCCATATCGCCGTAGAAATCTTCAAGTCCCTGAATGTCAACCATTGTCATAAAGTCGCCGTAAACGCCCTGATCCCCTGTGATAAGTCCGCAGGAGATACCGGCAACGGGAGCCTTTATCGGAACGCCGGCAGCCATAAGTGCCAGAGTTGAGCCGCAAATTGAAGCCTGTGAAGTTGAGCCGTTTGAAGAAAGAACTTCGGAAACCACACGAATGGCATAGGGGAACTCTTCAACCGACGGGATAACCGGAACAAGTGCGCGCTCGGCAAGTGCGCCGTGACCTATTTCGCGGCGGCCGGGGCCTCTTGACGGTTTGGTTTCACCGACTGAATATGACGGGAAATTATAGTGGTGGATATATCTTTTTTCGGTCTGCTCGTCAAGTCCGTCAAGACGCTGTGCGTCGGAAACGGAACCGAGTGTGGCAACCGAAAGGACCTGGGTCTGTCCGCGTGTAAACATACCTGAGCCGTGCGCTCTCGGAAGCAAATCAATTTGAGCGTTGAGCGGACGGATTTCATCAATTCCTCTGCCGTCGACACGCTTTTTATCGTTTTTAAGCCAATTTCTGACAACATGTTTCTGAACAAGGTACATAATCTCTTCGATTTTGCCCTCGTTGCCCTCGAATTTTTCGTCAAATTTCTCGTGAACTGCATTGTATATCGGCAAAAGCGCCTCGTCGCGGACAAGTTTATCATCGGTGTCAAGTGCCTTTTTGACATCTTCAATGCAGAAGTTTTCGATTTCTTCCATTATTTCGGGGTCGGGGTCGTTTGATTCAAATTCAAACTTCGGTTTGCCGATTTCGGCGACAATTCCGTTGATGAATTTAACGACCTGCTTATTTGCCTCGTGGCCTTTCATAATCGCGTCGAACATAGTGTCGTCGTCGATTTCGTTGGCACCCGCTTCAATCATTGCAACCAAATCTTCGGTTGAAGAAACGGTGAGGTCAAGGTCGGATTTTGCTCTTTGCTCCAAAGTCGGGTTGATGACGATTTCACCGTCAACCAAACCGACGCTGACGCTGGAAATTGGGCCTGCCCACGGCACATCGGATATTGCAATGGCAGCCGAAACGCCGATTGCGGCGGTGATTTCGGGGCTGCAGTCGGGGTCAACCGACATAACGGTTGCGACAACCGAGCAGTCGTTTCTCATATCTTTGGGGAAGAGCGGGCGAATCGGGCGGTCGATGCAGCGTGAAGCGAGGATTGCTTTTTCGCCGGCTTTTCCCTCGCGGCGGCCGAATGAGCCGGGGATTTTGCCCACAGAATACATTTTCTCTTCATAATCAACCGACAAAGGGAAGAAATCAACCCCTTCTCTCGGCTTTTTGGAAGCGGTCACCGTGCAGAGAACGGTGGTTTCGCCGTATGACGCCAAAAC
>CAVDRT010000113.1:0-4742 GCA_963611445.1 bacterium | reverse complement strand
GCCTATACTTGTTACACCATTTTCAATAGTAACCGATGTAATGTCACTTTCCCACGGCGCACTGCCGTTCCACCAATAATCCCCCCCATTTTTCCATTTCCGCTTATGGTGAGGTGGGCGCCGTCAAGCGTCCAGGTGCACTCGCCCGTTGTGCCGCTTGTAACCGCGGCGGACGCCGAAAACGGCATGGCGGAAAACAGCGTGAAAACAATGCAGACTGCCATAATAAGTGAAATGATTTTCTTAAATTTAAGCGTTTTCAATTTTTTGCCCTCCTGAATATTTATTGAAACATTCTCTCCCCAAATTATAACATAAAATTCCAGTCTGTCAATTTTTTTCAATATGCAGCAAAGTCTTTTGAATCAACTCGTTTATGCTCACTGTTTCGGCACCGAAGCAGGAGGTGTGCAGTTTATCGCCGATAGGCTCACGCCAACACATCGGTATGCTTTCGATTCCGTTTGCCATTCCAAGCACCGAGCCGACAGTTGCAGCATTGCAATCCGTGTCAAAAGCGGTTTCAACCGCCATACAGATTGATTTGCCGTAATCGCCGTTTCCGTATAAAAGCGAGGCGGCGACAATCATTGCGTTCGGAATTGTGTGGCACCAGCCGTATTCGGTGTTCTCGTCAAATTTTTTGTGTATTTCGGCGAAGCAATCGGCTTTTGAAACGCCGTTTTTATATCCGTCAACCACCGACAAAACATTTTCATAGAGCCTTGAAGAAGCGGGAATTTGCGAAATTCCGGACATAATAATATCATAAGTGTTTTGAGTGACGGCGGCTGTTGCCAACATTGCCGCCGCAAACATTGCTCCGTAAATTCCGTTTTTTGTGTGTGAAACCGTCGCGTCACGCCACGCCGTTTCCGCTGCGGCTTCGGGGTCTCCGGGGTTTATATAACCGTAATAATCCGTCCGTATCTGCGCGCCTATCCATTCTCTGTATGGGTTTTTGTGAAATGCTGAAAACGGCGGCTGATAACCGTTTAAGAAATTGCAAAACGCAACGCGTTCCGCAGTGCAATAAGCACTTTTGGGCTGCGACGCGATCCATTCTTCCGGAATGTTTTCGGGGGTGAAGTCGCGCCCGTGTTTTTCGATTATTCTTTGTGCCAAAAAAGTGTAATTTGTGTCGTCGTCCGCAGGCATTCCGTCGATAATATCCGCATACGGTCGGTTTTTCAAATCAAATTTAAATTTCTTTAAATCCAAACGGTCAATGTCGCTTTTTAAAATATATCGGTGCATCGGGTAATTGCCGCTCTGTTTCAAAAGCCGTTCAAGTTCCGGGCTTTTGATTCCTTCAATACTTTTGCCGAGCATACAGCCGCAAATTCTTCCGAACCAGGCACCCGCGATTTTGGATTCCAAGCGGTTTTTGTCAAGCGTGCCTTTAAAAGAATACGGCTGTCTCAGGGCTTTGATTTCCTCTAAATCCGACGGCTCTTTGTATTTGTAATCGGGTCTTGTTTCTGCCGCGGAAATCAGTTCGAAAATAACATCGCCGAACTCTTTTTTGATTTTTCCGTTCGGAAGTTTTGCGATTTCATCAAAAAGTGTTTGATATTTTTCAATGTCAAGCCCTTCGTCAACCGACTGTCTGTATTCATTCCACAAATCAGCCGGGTAAAATTCCCAATAATGAATTTTGGGATAATCGGGTTCCGGTTTTTTGTTTGTATTATTTTTCATATTATCACATCCGTTTTTATAATAATCCTCAATTTGCCTGCCGTCAAGCAGATATTAGAAGTCACCGTTCAAACCTTTCCAAATATATCGCCGACAAACAAGGGGATTATATAAAAGGGGTGAATATATGAATCCGGCAACTTATGATTTTACAAAAACGGAATATTTCAAAACGCTGCCGTTTATGGTCCAGGAAACGCTCATTCAAGGCGGGGAAATCAAGGACGAAAAAGAACTGATGAGAATATCGGCGGCACTGATGGACAGTTTCGGCGGTTAAAGAAAAATGAGAATCGGCGGAGTTCAAAAACCCTGCCGATTTTTTTCGACGACGGGCGGCAAAATTGTTGTTGCATAAAGGAAAAATATGTGTTAAAATCAGAAACGAAAAATGTTGAAACGAAGCGGAGATATTGATGAGTGAACTGACAAATGTTTCATTATCGATAGTTACATATAATGACCTCGAAAGGGTCAAAAATACGATTGAAACACTGACGGAATTTTCAAAATCCGTGAATCTTTTTATATATGTGATTGACAACGGCTCGTCCGACGGTACGGTGAGATATCTGAGGGAGCATTATCCGCAGGTTTCGGTGATTGATAACGGGGAAAATGTCGGTTTCGGTAAAGCGCACAATGAAATTATCGGTCGGCTCACATCAAAATATCACATTGTTTGCAACCCCGATATAATCGTTGACCGTGACGCGGTGGGCAAACTTTGCGAATATATGGACAAAAACCCGTCGGTCGCGATGGCAACGCCGAAAATAATGTCGGCGGACGGCACCGAACAGCACCTTCAAAAAAGACGGCCGCGGTTTAAATATCTGCTTGCCGGCAGACTGCCGTTTTTGCACAAATTGAGGGCGGAATATACGAGAGAAAACGAAAATTTGACAGAGCCTACCGAAATTGAGTTTTCCACTGGTTGTTTTTTCATAATCAAAACCGAGATTTTTAAAAAACTCTCCGGTTTCGACGAGCGGTTTTTTATGTATTTTGAAGACGCCGATATTTCCGACCGTGTTCGCTCATTCGGGAAATTGGTCTTTTATCCCGAAACATATGTTATACATCTTTGGGAGAGAAGCAGTTCAAAAAGTTTGAAGTATTTGAAAATCCATATTTGCTCAATGTTCAAATACTTTTTGAAGAAAAAACCGTATTTAAAACACAAAAAATAATTGCAAAATGCAATTTGAAAGGAAAGATAATATGAAAACATACCTTGTGACAGGCGGCGCCGGTTTTATCGGCTCAAATTTCATTATCTATATGTTGGGGAAATATGACGACATTAAGATAATAAATGTTGACAAACTGACATATGCCGGTAACCTTGAAAACCTTAAATCGGTTGAAAACAACCCGAATTATGAGTTTGTTCAGGCTGACATCTGCGACAAAGAAGCGATCAAGGCGATTTTCGATAAAAACGAAATCGATTATGTTGTTCATTTTGCCGCAGAAAGCCATGTTGACCGCAGTATAAGCGACCCTGACATTTTTGTGAAAACCAATGTTTTGGGCACCGTTAATCTTCTCAACAATGCAAAACTTGCATGGAGCGTGGGTGATGACAAATACCGTGACGGCGTTAAGTTCCACCATGTTTCGACCGATGAGGTTTACGGCACACTGGGCCCTGACGGATATTTTACCGAAACCACTCCGCTTGACCCCCATTCGCCTTATTCATCTTCAAAAGCGTCGTCAGACCTTTTTGTCAAGGCTTATCATGACACATATAAGTTGCCGATAAATATAACCCGTTGTTCAAATAACTACGGCCCGTTCCAGTTCCCCGAAAAACTTATCCCGCTTATTATGAACAACACTTTGGCGCACAAGGATCTTCCGGTTTACGGCGACGGTATGCAGATTCGCGACTGGCTTTATGTTGACGACCACTGCAAAGCCATTGATATGGTTATTCGCGGCGGCAAGGACGGCGAGGTTTATAATGTCGGCGGTCATAACGAACGCACAAATATCTTTATTGTTAAATCAATTATTGAATATATCAAAGAAAATGTTGACAGCGAAGTCGGCGAACATATGATAAAGCATGTCACCGACCGCAAGGGACACGACCGCCGTTACGGAATCGACCCACAGAAAATCAAAAACGACCTCGGCTGGTATCCTGAAACCACATTTGAAGTCGGCATTAAAAAGACGCTTAAATGGTATCTTGACCACAAAGATTGGGTTGAGAGCGTGACAAGCGGAAAATATCAGGAATATTATAAAAATATGTACAGCGGAAAGAAGGAAATATAAGTGGGTAATTTCACATTTCACAAAACCGGAATTGACGGCGTGATAATAGTTGAGCCCAGAGTGTTCGGCGATGACCGCGGCTATTTTATGGAAACTTATGTTGAACGCGATTTCGTTGCGGGCGGCATTACCGCAAAATTTGTGCAGGACAATCAGTCAAAATCGAAAAAAGGTGTTTTAAGAGGGCTTCATTTTCAAAAGAGCCATTCGCAGTCAAAACTTGTCCGTGTTGTGAAGGGAGAAGTGTTTGATGTTGCGGTCGATTTGCGCCCCGACAGCCCGACTTTCGGAAAGTGGGAAGGCGTGCTGTTGTCCGCTAAAAACAAACGCCAGTTCTTCATTCCGAAGAACTTTGCTCACGGATTCTTGGTGCTCTCCGATGAAGCGGAATTTTGCTATAAATGCGATGACTATTATCACCCCGAAGTTGAGGGAGGTCTCCTTTGGAACGACCCGCAGGTCGCAGTTGAATGGCCGATTGAGGAGGGCATGGAAATTATCCTTTCGGAAAAGGATAAAGTTAATCCGCTGCTTAAGGATATCGATGTCAATATTTTCAGGTGAAACCCTTAAATGCTTTAAAATTTTGCCCGCTTAATATAAGCGGGCAAAAAAATTGCCGCAAACTCAAAATTTTTGTTGACATTTATAACACGGTATGATAAAATACACATTGTTGTTAAAGCGAATATTCGCTGGTGTAGCTCAGTTGGTAGAGCAGCTGATTTGTAATCAGCAGGTCGGGGGTT
>CAVDRT010000112.1:0-5476 GCA_963611445.1 bacterium | reverse complement strand
CGCCTGTACCTCTGCCAAAATGGGTCTTGAGCCTTCCAGAACACAGGCAATGCAGGAGCCCGAAACATTCGGAGTTCTGCCCGAAAGCAGGGAGGATGAGGGGTTTTCAACCTCTTTCAGACCCGTGTCGAACATTTCAAAAACACCGATTTCGTTTGTTGAGCCGAAGCGGTTTTTAACCGCGCGCAGGATTCTGTATGAATAATTGCGTTCGCCCTCAAAATAAAGCACCGTGTCAACAATGTGTTCCATAACTTTGGGTCCCGCTATGTTGCCGTCTTTGTTCACATGTCCGACGATAATCGTCGGAATATCATAACTTTTTGCGACCCTCAAAAGCAAACCTGCACATTCTCTCACCTGAGCCACACTGCCCGATGATGAGTTGAGTGCCGAATAGTTCATTGTCTGAATGGAGTCGACCATAACAAGGTCGGGCTTTTCATTTTCGATATATGCCGTCACGGTTTCAATGTCCGTTTCGGGCAAAACAGTTATGTTTTCGCTTGAAACCGCAAGCCTGTCCGCACGCAGTTTTAATTGCCTTGCCGATTCTTCGCCCGAAACATAAAGCACACGGGCGTCGGGGCTCAGTGCGCCGCAAAGCTGCATCAAAAGCGTCGATTTTCCGATTCCGGGGTCGCCGCTTAAAAGTATGACCGAGCCTTTGACGATTCCGCCGCCGAGGACGAGGTCGAGCTCTCCGATTCCTGTTTTATAGCGAAATTCATTTTCCGTGTCGATTTTTGTGATTTTTTCAGCCTTTGCGGTTTTGATTATACCTGTGTTTGCAAGCGCCGCCCGTTTTTGGGGGTCTTCCTTGATGATTTCTTCGTTCATCGTGTTCCAGTTGTTGCATTTCGGGCATTTGCCTGCCCATTTGGGCGATTCATATCCGCATTCGCTGCAAACATACGCAGTTTTCACTTTGCCTGCCATTTTGTCGCTCCTTTTTATTTGTGCGCCCTTATTGAGGTCAACACTTATCTGACCTGACTATTATAATACGAATTTATCCCCAAAACAATAGAAAACGCCAATTTCGACTGATAAATATTATTTTTGAGTTCCGACAGTTCCTGTGGGTTGCTCAAAAATCCGCATTCAACCAAAACTGCGGGAATTTGCGCGTTTTTGAGCAAGAATATCTCATTACCCGATTTTTTTATAACCCTCTTGTTGTCGGGCTGCAGATGAGAGGCGATTGAGGTCTGTATATTTTCGGAAAGCAACATTGAATTTTCGTCGTTCGGTGAAAAAAACACCTGCGCCCCTTTAACCGATGAGGCTTCAAATTTGTTGATGTGTATGCTCACAAAAATTGCGTCGCCGTTGTTTTTGATGACGGAAAGCCGATTTTTCATATCCGCCACTTTGTTTTTTCGTGTTGCCGAAACTCCGTCGCAAAGCGCGCGGTCGGCTTTCCTGGTCATAACGGTCTCATAACCGACGACTTCCGCAAAATCACGGACTTTTAAAGCAATCTGTAAATTAAGGTCTTTTTCATTTGTGCCGTCGGAGGTGGAGGCGCCTCCGTCAAATCCTCCGTGTCCTGCGTCGATTATAATTTTGCGCGTGCCGAATTCATCACGCTTTGCCGCGGCTGATGTTTTAAGAGGATTAAGCGCTGTCACAATAATTGCCGCTGCCGAAATCACGCTCAAAAATTTAATGTGTTTCAAAACAAAAACTCCCCGTCATATAATTTTCTCAAAGAATTATATGACGGGGAGCACTTTAAAATTCGGCGGAGGACAACTGTCAGACCGTTATTTTGTCTTTTACTTGTTCAAAGACACTGTCGCCGATTCCATCAACATTTTTGATTTCCGAAATATCCGAAAATCGGGCATAGGTCTCGCGCCGTTCTATGATTGCCTCGGCTCGTTTTTTGCCGATTCCCGGAAGGCTCATCAGTTCACTTTCGGAAGCGGTGTTGATGTTGATTTTTCCGCTTACCGTTTGCGAAGGGGCTGATGTGAATTCGGAAGAATTCACGGGTTTCGCCTTTTTGCCGAAATCGCCCTTCCATAAAACCGTGGCGGCAAGCGCCGCAATCACTACCAAAGCAAATATGAGCACGGTGTTTGTGATGAAGCCGCGCTTTTCGCCGCCGTCGCGCGGTTGGGCAACAGATTTATGGTCGACTTTCAATTTCATAAGGCAGTCGCCTTTCAGTCAATTACTTTTGAAGCAACTTCTTCAAGTGCAACTTCAAGATACTCGTCCAAAGACATAGAGCCTTGGTCGCCCTTGCCCCTTTTTCTGACCGAAACGGTGACATCATCGACTTCTTTGTCGCCCACAACAAGCATATAAGGGATTTTCTGAAGTTGTGCTTCACGGAGTTTGTACCCCAGTTTTTCAGACCTGTCGTCAACTTCAACGCGAAGTCCGTTGTCCTCAAGGCGTTTTTTGACTTCAAACGCATAATCTTGGTGGCGGTCGGCAATCGGAATTACTTTAACCTGAACGGGCGCAAGCCACATCGGGAACGCCCCTGCATATTTTTCAATCAACAGTGCAAGAGTTCTTTCATAACAACCGATTGAGGTGCGGTGAATGATATACGGGTGTTTCTTTGTTCCGTCGCGGTCGACATATTCCATTCCGAAATTTTCGGCGAGCATTTGGTCAATTTGTATGGTGATAAGGGTGTCTTCCTTGCCGTGAACATTTTTAATTTGAATGTCAAGTTTGGGTCCGTAGAACGCCGCTTCGCCGATTCCGATTTTATAAGGAATCTGCAAGTGGTCGAGGATTTTTTTCATTGTGCTTTGCGCCTCGTCCCACTGTTCGGGTGTGCCTATATATTTGTCGCGGTCGTTCGGGTCCCATTGCGAAAATCTGTAGGTTACATCTTCGGCAAGTCCCAAAGTTTTGAGGAAATAAGAGGTCAGCTGCAAGCAGCTTTTGAATTCGCTTTCAAGCTGTTCGGGCGTGCACATAAGATGCCCTTCGGAAATCGTGAACTGGCGAACGCGGATAAGACCGTGCATTTCGCCCGAAGCCTCGTTTCTGAAAAGGGTTGAGGTTTCGTTGTAACGCAGCGGAAGGTCGCGGTATGAACGGCTGCGGTTGAGATAAGCCTGATACTGGAACGGGCAGGTCATAGGTCTGAGAGCAAAAACCTCGTCGTCTTTTTCCTCGTCGCCGATGACGAACATTCCTTCTTTATAGTGACCCCAGTGACCCGAAATTTTGTAGAGGTCGCTTTTCGCCATAAGCGGGGTTTTGGTCAGTTGCCAGCCGTGCCTTTGTTCAACATCTTCAACAAATCTTTGAAGCAGCTGTATAACCCTTGCGCCCTTTGGCAGCATAATCGGCAGTCCCTGACCTATCACATCGCTTGTTGTGAAAAGTTCAAGTTCGCGGCCGAGTTTGTTGTGGTCGCGCTTTTTGGCTTCTTCAAGGCGGGTGAGATGTTCTTCAAGTTCCGACTGTTTGTCAAACGCCGTGCCGTAAATTCTTGTGAGCATTTTTTTGTTTGAATCGCCGCGCCAGTATGCGCCTGTTGCGGATGTGAGCTTAAATGCTTTGACCGAGCCTGTGCTCATAAGGTGCGGACCGGCGCAAAGGTCGGTGAATTCGCCCTGCTTATAAAGGCTGATTTCGGCATTTTCGGGCAAATCTTCAATCAGTTCAACCTTATAGGGCTCGTCGGCTTTTTTGAAGAAATCGATTGCTTCGGCTCTCGGCAGAGAAAATCTTTCAATCGGAAGATTTTCTTTAACTATCTTCTTCATTTCCGCTTCGAGTTTTGAGAGCGTGTCTTCATTAACGGTTTTGTCGGTGTCAATATCATAATAAAATCCGTTGTCGATTGCGGGACCTATTGCGAGGTGCGCATGGGGGTCAAGCCTTTTGACGGCCTGTGCCAAAATGTGGGAGCAGGTGTGCCTGTATGCCTTTCTGCCGTATTCGTCCTTAAATGTCAAAATTGTCAGTTCGCAGTCTTTTGTGAGCGGTGTTCGAAGGTCTGTTTCTTCGCCGTCAATCACTGCGGCGCAGGCGGCTTTCGCAAGACCGGCACCGATGCTTTTTGCGATTTCGAACGGCGTCACGCCCGACTCAAATTCTTTGATTTCGCCTTTCAAACTAACCTTAATCATAACATCAACCTCTTTCCAAAATATAAAAACACTTCATCCCGAAAACGGGATGAAGTGTTCAACTCCACGGTTCCACCCGAATTGCACAAAAGTGCCGCTCGTGAATTTTTAACGGAATCAACCGCCGCACCTTTTCACCGGTGCGGAGCTATGGGGTGGTGTCGGCGGTAAGGTACAAACAGCGGCTTTCAGCCGATGGCCGCTTTCTCTGGAAATTTGCCCGTCTATCGCTTAATGTCCCCAATAAAGGCTTTTCTTTACTGAATATTCTATGCCAAAAGCACCTGTTTGTCAAGGCATTATTTAAGTTTTTTGAGTGACTTGTTTACCGCAAGTGCCAGGGGAGGGGTGAGAATTGTCGAAGCGATTATCTCGCACACTGCGTTTATGCCCGCCATTGCAACAATAAGTCCGATAAACGAATATTTGCCGTATTGATTGACAAAATTGCTGTTTGTTGCGAAAAACGCGAAAAGCGACGCCATAAACAAAAGCGTGTTGGTGACGGCGGCTGAAAATCCCGCAAGGAACAGGGCGGGCGTTTTGCTGTTCAGGTGTTTATAAATAAGACCCGGAACCAGTCCGCAAAGAATACGCGGGACCAGGCAGACAATAGCCGTATAAATAGGATTTATCCCGGAAAGGAATGTGCCGAAAGCGTCAAGTCCGAAACACTGAACAAAACTTGTGAGCCCGAACACAAGCCCGAGCCCCGCTCCTGCCAAGGGACCGAGCGTCACCGCACCGAGCGCAACAACCACGGGAATTATCGTTATCGACAGCGGTCCGAAACGAAGATACCCCACCGTGAACGCAAGCACAATGATGAGCGCCGTATAGACCGCAAACATAAGCAGTTTAAATATGTTGTTCTTTTTCATAAAATCAAATTCCTTTCACGCCGTTTCGGCAGTTTTCGTCAAAAATGTGCTTGAGACCGTCAAGCAGCAGATTGTCGTCAATCACAATATCGTGTGTGCAGTGCTTGATAACTTCGTGCGACGCGCCGCCTGTTGCAACCGCAAAACATTCTTCGCCGAGTTCCGCGTTTATGCGGTCAATCATTCCGTCGATCATAACTGCGGAGCCGATGACTATTCCGGAACACATACAGTCGGCGGTGTTGGAGGAAACCACCTTTTCTGGGGCTTTGAGCGCAACCATCGGAAGTTGTGCCGTGCCGCCCGTTAACGCTTCCATACTGAGCCTGAGACCGGCTGAAATCGCACCGCCCAAAAATTCGTTTTTGCCGTTTACAACCGAAATCGTCGTTGCCGTGCCCATATCTATCACGATAAGAGGCGCTTTGTATTTCGAAATTGCTCCGACAGCGCCCGCGATAAGGTCAGCCCCGATTTGAAGAG
>CAVDRT010000111.1:0-9312 GCA_963611445.1 bacterium | reverse complement strand
CGCGACGGGTATAACTTCACCTGGTCAAACGGCAGACAGCTGACGGGGATTACAAGGGGTATAGACAATATCTCTTACCTCAACCCCACAAGATACCAATATTGACTTGATGAGAGCTGAAAGCCTTATTTTAAGCCGAACAAAAAAGATTTTTAAGAGAGTTGGTAGAAAAACCTACCAACTCTCTTTTTGCCTATTGCAATATCTGAAACTTTCTGATATAATACATCTATCCGATACAGTCTGTATCAGATAGAACGGAGGACGATAAAATGCGTTCTAAAAACACTGACCTTATGAGTGAAATCAAAAAGTTTGCTGAGGAATACTACCTCGAATATTGGAAGTCCCCCTCCACCTCCGAAATTGCCGGTGCTGTCGGCGTGACGAGGGCAACAGTATACAGATACTTAAAAGATATGGCTGAGCGCGGAATGATTGATTATGACGGCTCTGAAATCAAAACCGATGTTACGCGTAAATATACCGATCCGGGAAACAATGCGGTTATTCTTGACTGCTCTGTTTCCTGCGGCATCGGACTTCCCGAAGAAGAACGGGTGCTTGAATATGTGAAGCTGCCGAAAACCGTGTTCGGCACGGGCGACCTCTTTCTGCTCAAAGCAAACGGCGATTCTATGGTTGACGCCGGTATTGAGGACGGCGATTGGATCGTTGTCCGTAAGCAGACGGACGCAAACGAAGGAGATATTGTTGTGGCTCTCTTTGAGGGACTGAATAATCTGAAATACTTTTATTGGAATAAGAAAAAGAACTGTGCCGTTCTTCGCTCTGCCAACAAAGCAAAGGGATATAAGGATATTGAGGTTTACGACCTACAAATCCAAGGCGTTGCACAGAATGTTATCAAAGGACTTTAAGCTGTAAACGGGAGGCGCTGACCTTGGGAAAGGTATATGTTAATGTTGATTATCAGGTGCTCGTCGGCGGCGCGATATTCTTCTCCACTCATGTTTTGGAGGTCGCTGAAAAACTTTGCGATAAGGTTGCTATAATCAAAGAAGGCAAACTTATAAAATCAGGGACAATGGACGATGTCAGGGGCGATGAATCACTTGAATCGGTCTTTCTTGAACTGGAGGGAGAATAATGTTTAAAATTCTCTTAAAAAAACAGTTGCGAGAACTTAATTCATCGTTTTATCAAAACAGGAAAACAGGCAAAAACCGCACAAAATCCGGCGTTGTTTCCTATGTGATTTTTTATGCTTTGATTTGCCTGTTCCTTTGCGGTGTGTTCTATATTCTCGGCGACAAAATCTGTGCCCCGCTTATCAAATTGAATATGGATTGGTTTTATTTTACGATAATGTCTGCAATCGGAATGATGCTCGGCATTTTCGGCAGTGTTTTCAACACTTATGCCACGCTTTATTCCGCAAAGGACAATGAACTTTTGCTGTCGCTGCCGATTCCGCCGTCGAAAATACTCTCGGTGAGGCTTTTCGGCGTTTGGTATTGGGGAACGATTTATGAACTGATAGTTATGGTGCCGACTCTCATTGTTTATTGGCGCGTCGTCGGCGTTACGGTGCTTAAAATTCTTTCGGGAATTATTGCAGTGGTGCTGAATTCACTCGTAATCCTCACGCTTTCGTGTCTGCTCGGTTGGCTCGTTGCCAAAATCACCGCAAAAGTCAAGTCAAAAAGTTTTATAACTGTGTTGATTTCGCTCATATTCTTTGCGGCGTATTACTACTTCTATTCCCGCGCTTATCAGATGATACAAAATCTTATCGCCAACGCCGAAGAAATCGGTGTCAAAATCAAACACGGCGCGGCTTATCCGCTTTATCTTATCGGCAAGGCGTCTGCGGGCGACGGAATTTCCGTTTTAATATTCGCCGTTTTCACAATTTTGGTTTTTGCGGCGGTTTATCTTTTGCTTGCAAAGAGTTTTTTGAAATTGTCAACCTCCGGCGGCGCTTCTTCCGGCGGCAAAAAACGCAAAAACACTTACAACCCGAAAACACCGAAAGGCGCACTGCTTCAAAAGGAAAAACGCAGGTTTATTTCAAGCGCGGTTTATATGCTCAACTGCGGGCTCGGCACTTTGTTTATGGTTGTT
Organism: bacterium; assembly: GCA_963611445.1. Lineage (GTDB taxonomy): Bacteria > Bacillota > Clostridia > Oscillospirales > Acutalibacteraceae > CAVALG01. The sequence goes on along the minus strand of CAVDRT010000111.1, from coordinate 7,224 downwards.
GCCGCCGTTGCAATGATTATTAAGGGAGCCGTTTTGAGGGATTTTGCCGATTTGGTATTTCCCGATAACAACGGTCTTGTCGCCCTCATTTGCACGGGGATTGTTTGTCTGATTTCTTCAATGAACGATATAACGGCACCTTCTATCTCGCTTGAAGGCAAAAACATTTGGATTTTGCAATCGCTTCCTGTTTCCGCAAACGATGTGCTTTCGGCAAAGCTGAAATTGCACCTGTACATTACGGCAGTACCATTGCTTTTCTGCACGGTTGCAATTTGCGCGGTGATGAAATTAGGGCTTGTCCTTTCGCTTGCAGTGATTGTTAACGCTCTGTTTTTTGCCCTTTTTGAAGCCGTTTTCGGGCTTATGATAAACCTTAAAATGCCGAATCTCAACTGGACAAACGAAACGGCGGCGGTAAAGCAGGGGGTAGGTGTTGCAATTGCCCTTTTTTACGGCTGGGTTTTAATTGCCGTTTTGGGCGTCGCATTTGCGTTTCTTTCAAAAATAATGTCTGCTTCCGCATTTATTGCTATCACCGCGTTGTTCCTTGCGCTGCTTTCGTTTCTCACGCTTTTCTGGATAAAGAAAAAAGGAACCGAAATATTCGCTGAACTTTAATTTGATATTCTTGTCTCATTTCAGCACCCGTTCCGAATGTCAATTTCGGACGGGTGTTTTGTCATAAATGAATTGCTTTCGGAATATTATTTATCAGAATATTTTGAAACAAGGAGAGGCAAAATGGAAATGAATATAACTAAATTCGGGCTTACACACTATGAAACGGTATTTAACGAAGAAATCGAGCAAAGCATTGATAATGATTTTGTCATTCCCGATTATCTGAGCGATATTGAAAGAATAATGAAATGCAGCACTAAACCGCGAATCACCTCAAAAACTCTTAACGGCTCACAATTGAGCATTGACGGAAATGTTTTGGTTTGCGTGATATATGCAAATCCCGAAAACAAACTTTGCAGTTTTGAAACTGTCATAAATTTCACAAAAACGGTGGACATAGGCGAAGAAACCGATTTTTGCGGAATTGATGTCACTGCCAAAAGCGGATACATAAATTGCCGCGCCGTTACAGAGAGAAAAATCGGTATTCACGGCGCCGCGGTTATAAGGGTCAAGGCCATGAAAAAAGCGGTGAGCGATATAGTTTGCGACATTGACAACGATTGTGTGGAATTAAAAACAAAAACGGTCAATGCGGCTGTCCCGGTCTGTTCCGCCGAAAAAAGTCTGATTGTTGAAGACACACTGCCGCTTCAGGATTCAATGCAGCCGATTTATTGCATAATAAGGTCGGACGGCGAAACACGACAGATAAGTTGTAAAACGGTGGGCGATAAAGCGGTTGTCAAAGGAAATGTCATAATAAGTGTGCTGTATTCCGCCGAAAACGGGGAACTTTCACGGTTTGAAGGCGAAATACCTTTTTCGCAAATCGTCGAACTTGAGTCGGCGGACGAAAATTGCAGGCTCCTGCCGTCGGTTTATATTTCGCATATCAGCATCCGCCCGAAAGCGGACGCCGAGGGTGAGGAAAAATGCCTGTCGGTTGAAGCAAAATTGCTTATCAAAATTTCGGCGTTTTGCGATAACAACATCACCGCGGTGACCGATGCCTTTTCGCCGCTTTATGAAACTGAAAGCACTTTTGAAGATGTCAGCTTTGAAGAATTACAGGGGATTTTCGGCGAAGATTTTTCCCTCAAAAAGACGCTTGATTTGGGCGCGGTAAAGGTCGGCTCGGTTGTCGACTGTTGGTGTGAAACGAGCGGCGTTGGCGTTTCAACGGCCGACGGAATTATGTCGCTTGACGGCACGGCAATTATAAGCGTTTTGGGAACAGACAGTGATGGAATACCGATATACCTTGAAAGAGCGGTTGAGTTCAAACAAAATGTTAATGTTGAAAATGTTCCCGAATTATTGCGCTCAGATGTTGCTTTGACGGTTAAAAATGTTCTATATAACATTGCTTCCGACACGAAGATTGACATATCGATTGAATTTTGTGCAAAAATCACGGTGTTCAAGATTACCAAAATGAAACTTTTGACCGATATAACGGTTGATTGCGATAATCCCAAGAAATGCGACCCCGACGCTGCGATAGTGATATATTACACAGCCGCAGGTGAAAATCTTTGGGATATAGCAAAACGATATAATGTTTCGGCCAAAAAAATCGCCGAGGTTAATGAAATAACAGGGGAATTGCCGAATGAGGCGAGAATGTTGCTTATCCCGTCGGCTTGAATTTAAAATATCATATAACAGTAATAAATATCCACCCGCAAAGCGGGTGGTATTTCATTATACAAAAACCCTGTAACAGAGTTTAATCTGTTACAGGGTTTGCTGTGGCTTTAAAGCAGCACGATTGCCATTGTGAAAACCGTGATTATAAATATTATCGACAAAATCACAGGCAGTGCAATTGAAAGTGAAACCGACGCGGCATATCCGACGCCGCTCCTTTTCTCAAATAAAATTTGTTTCACCGGGTCACCGTCGGGGATTTTATCAAATTCCGCAAAGTCGCTCAAAATGTGGTTTAGATACAGCCTGTCGGCAAACAGCGACATAACAATTGTAAATGCAAAATAAGCGATTTCCGCAATCATAATGATGAGCAGAGACGGCAACCTGTTTTTCAGTTCGTTGAGCATCGACTTTTCGGCTTGTTTGTATTCGGGCGAATTTTCATTCGGGACGAACGCTTCGTCAGAAAAATCAATATCAAGCGGGTTGTCGCTGTCAGGGTCGATTGTATGATTCTGCTCATATTGCTCGATATAGGAATCCGAAACCGTTGAAACAAAACCAATCATCGGTTTTAAAACATAAATCAACGAGCCGAATTCTATAATATTGAGTGCCAAAAACACTGCAAGCATAATTGAGCCGAGTTTATACATTTTTCTGTGATAAAACCAAGTGAACGGAAGACCGAGCAAAAACGCAAACAGGAAAAACGGCCAGTTCCAAGAGATTTTTGAGCCCGATGTTTCCATTGCGCGGAATTTTCTGATGAATTCATCACTGTTTTTGCCGATATAACGGCGAAGGACACTTTCCTTTATGCCGAAAATTCTTTCGTCGGAAGTGCTGTTTGGATTTTTTGCAGGTGAAAATTGAGCGCCGTCGGTACTGCCGTCATTATCGGGCTCTGCGTGCTGCGTTTGACCTTCATAGCCGTTTGCCCTGCGCGGAAAACCGTCGCCATACACATCAGCAGTGTATTTGGGGCTTGCGTTCTTTTTCAGGAACGCGTCGGTGCCGCAGTCCTGCGGCGGGTTGCTGCTTTGGCGGTTGCCGCTGCCGTTTTGCGGAAAATTATAGGTGTGACTGTTAAAATTGTCATTCTGTAACATCGCTCCGCAGTTCTTGCAGAACAAGTATTCATCGTCGTTCTCGGTATAGCATACAGCACATTTTTTGCTCATTTCCGACTCAGTCCTTTCTTGGTTTCAAAAATTAAATGATAAGGCTGAAAATAAGCGCCGGAGTGTAATATGAAACAAAGAACGCAATAATGGCAGCATATATATTCACTCCGCCTTTTAAGTTGAGTTTCTTTGTCACATCAATATCGTTTGCAATTTCCTGTTCCGTCAGCGGTGCGGTTTTGATTTCTTTGATTTTGGCAATTACGGCGTTTCTGTACCACCAATCGCCGAAAAGTGCAGTGATAATCCGTACAGCGAGCGAAACGATAAAACCGACAACCTGGATAATTACGGGAACAATGACATTTGCCGAGCCGTTCATCAAGCCGTTTGATAAAAAGTTTGCGATTTCATTTTGCGTTGCATTTTGCGGAAGTTGCTGTGCCAGAAGATTTTGAAGCGGATATGCGCACATTGCCGCAGTAATTGCAATGATTATAATTGCAAAAGCTTTGTAATATATTTTCCTTGAAAAAAGCCAGGCGTGAGGGAAAATGAACGCTGCCCAATTCCAGGAAGCCTTGTGACTTTTGTTCATTGTGAAAAATTTTCGTTCATAGCGCGGTGAGTTGACAACCGTATAGTTTTTAACATCTTCCGCAGTAACTCCGTCTTCAAGTTCCGCTGTCGGACTGATTCCGCCGTAGGGGTCAATATAAACATTCGTCATATACGGCGGAAAACCGCTCCTGTTTGTTCCTTGACCCTGTGTACCGAAGGGCGGTGTGAACTGTGCGGATAAAGGGCGCTTGCAATGAGGGCACACCGCATCGTTTTTGCCGCACAATTTGTGACAGTAAGGGCAAACAACTCCATCCTCGGTTTCTTCTTTGCTTTCTTCGTGTTTCGGGTGCTGAAGGTCATATTGTTCGGGCGTGCCGTGTTTGTCGCTCAAAGCGCATTTTCCGATTGATGCGTAGCAATCACGGTGATATGGCGCGCCGCATATCGGGCAAACCACCCTGTCGTCCTCTTCAAATATATATCCGCCGCAAATTTGGCATTTTTCTTTTTTATCGCTCATAATTTGTTACCTTGCTCCTTTTATAGTGGCGTTTGTTTTTGGTTGAAATACCGTCCATAAGAGCGTCAAAATATTCTTTGCCGTAGTTGTGAAATTTCCCTTGTTTCACAAGCTGAATAAGCTGTTTTCTGTGAACTTTTCTGACCGCCGCAACCTCTTCTTCCTGAAGCACAAGTCGGCTTAAAGGAATCGTGCGGCGAATGGTATAAATATCCACAAAAGAATTTCTGCGATACAAGCGTTTGATAAAATTAAATTCTTTCTTCGGAATATCAATTCCCATTTCTTCCGTGAACTCACGGTGTGCCGCTGTGAGAGAGTCTTCCCCCGAAATGGCGGCGCCGCCGGTGGCAGCCCATTCTCCCGCCATCATCAGCCTTGAATTGCTCCGTTTCTGAATTATCAAACGACCGTCCGAGCCCACCACCCAAATGTGGACAACAAGGTGATATTCGCCGCTTTTCAGACGGCAGTTACCCCTCGGGACGGTTTTGCCGGTGAGATTTCCGGCTCTGTCATATACATCCCATAGTTCCATCTGTCTGTCCCTGTCAATCAGTATTTTTTAACAATCTTTCCGCCCGATTTATATATGCTGTCAGACGGAACGACACCTCTTACGCTTGAGAGAGGATAAATATTTGTGTGCTGCCCGATAATTGTTCCCGGATTTAAAACAGAGCTGCAGCCGACCTCGACAAAATCGCCGAGCACGGCGCCCATTTTTCTGAGCCCCGTTTCTGTTTTATTGCCGCCGTTTTTGATGACAATGTCGGTTTTGTCCGATTTCACATTGGAAGTTATTGAGCCTGCTCCCATATGCGATTTGTATCCGAGAATTGAATCTCCGACATAATTGTAATGCGGAACCTGCACATTATCAAAAATAATCGAATTTTTAACTTCGGTTGAGTTTCCGACAACCGAGTTTTTTCCGATTATCGCCTTGCCGCGGATAAACGCGCAGTGCCTTATTTCGGCGCCCGAGTCGATTATCACTGGCCCTTCGATATAGGCGCTGTCATACACCTTTGCGTCGCGCGCAATCCAAATGTTTTCGCCCCTTTTTTCGAATTTTTTCGGGTCAAGTGTTTTTCCGAGTTTTATGATGAAGTCGCCGATAAGCGGCAGAACTTCCCAAGGATAAGTTGCGCCGCTGAAAATTTCCGACGCAATTGTTTTGTCAAGGCTCAATAACGCCTTTGCGGTTAATTCCTGCATTGTTAACCTCCGAGTGTGGCAGTTTCTTGCGCTTTTTAAAACGCAGGCAAACTTTTATTAGAAAATATTATAACAGAAATTGTTTCTATATACAATGTTATTTTGTAAAACAAATATAAATGTTTTTTACAATGTTGACACAAAAGGCCGAAATAGGGCGAAAATATATAGTTGCGGCTTAAAAAATTTAAATTTTTAGGAATTCCTATTGTAAATTTCGAAATTTTGTATTATAATATTGTCCAAAGGTACGCTTACGGGCGTACGAACGGTCGGATCCTGTGCGGCAGAGGGCCCGTGAACCATGTCAGGCGGGGAACCGAGCAGCATTAAGCGGATCTTCCTTTGCGCGAGCAGTAAATTCGTCCGTTCGTACTCCCGTGCGCGTACCGATTTTCTTAATGGCCTTGTTCGTTTTGTTTTGAAAGGAAGTGTGAATTTATGTCATATACGGCGCTTTACAGAAAATACCGCCCGAGCTGCTTTGCCGATGTTGTCGGGCAGCCGCATATTACATCAATTCTGACAAGCGAACTTGAAAAAGGCAAAGTCTTTCATGCCTACCTTTTTGCGGGCCCGAGAGGAACAGGCAAAACAAGTTGTGCGAAAATTCTTGCAAAGGCTGTCAACTGCCTTAGTCCGAAAAACGGCGATGCTTGCTGCGAGTGCGAATCCTGCCGTGTGATTTCCGCGGGCGACAGTCTTGATATAACCGAAATGGACGCGGCTTCAAACCGCGGAATTGCCGATATAAATAACATACGCGACCAGGTTAATTATACTCCGGCTGTTTCAAAATACCGTGTTTTTATAATCGACGAAGTGCATATGCTCACAACCGAGGCTTTTAACGCGCTGCTCAAGACGCTCGAAGAGCCGCCCGAGCATATTGTGTTTATACTTGCGACAACTGAGGTCCACAAACTTCCGGCAACCATTTTGTCAAGATGTCAGCGCTTTGATTTTAAGAGGATAGATGTCGATGAAATTTGCGGCAGAATTAAATATGTCGCCCAAAAAGAGAACATTGATATTGATGACGACGCCGCAATGCTGATAGCTTCAATATCCGACGGCGGAATGAGGGACGCTTTGTCAACCCTCGATGTTTGCGCCGCAAACGGTGAAAAAATCACCCTTCAAACGGTGAGAGATGCGTGCGCGCTCGCAGGAAACGGGTATTTGACCGAACTTGCCGATTTTATTTTAGACGGTGACGCCGGTGCTGCTCTTCAAACGATTGATTCACTTTATAAAAATTCGGTCGATATGCAAAGACTGTGCGAAGAACTTTCCTCGCACTACCGTAATCTTATGCTTGCAAAAACAGTCAAAAACCCCGAAAAACTTATAATTTGTCCGAAAGACGAATTTGATAATATTATTACACAATCAAAAAACTATCGTTTGTCGCTCATTATGCTGGCGATAAGGGTGCTCGGCGACGCAAGGTCGAGAATGTCCGGCGGCAATCACAGAGCAGAACTTGAAATGGCTGTTGTCAAACTG
>CAVDRT010000110.1:0-4613 GCA_963611445.1 bacterium | reverse complement strand
TCCGCCTGTCATCGAAAATTCGCTTGTTCCGACATCGGCATCGCCCGACATTGATTGATATATCATCACATTATGCACATTTTCGTCTGAACTTGTTCCTTTTGTGGAGCTCATATTTCCCGAAACGGTGCAGTTTTTTAATGTTATTGAGTTTTTGCCCTCAATCACAAGTGCTTCCGAATTATTCGCGGTCAATTCCGCGTCTGATACGCTTATATTCGCCGTGGAATAAACGGCGGGGGAGTTATAACCGTTTGATGTATAAGTTCCGCCTTTAACATTCACCGTTCCGCCGCCTCTGTCCGACCTGATTGCAGCGGAAGAATTACCCGATGTGTTGACGGTCAGATTTTCGGCATTGGTTGTTGCACCGCCCGTTGTCTGAATACCGCCCGAATTGTCGGCGGTTGTGGTGATTTTTGAATTTGAAATATTAACGGTTGTGCCGCTGCCGTAACTGAAAACGCCGTTTCCGTTTTGTGCCGACGATTTAATGGTTGCGTTTTTAATTGTGACTGTGGCGCCGTTTGTTGCGAGCAGTGCCGCATTCATTCCGTAAAAATCTCCGTCTTCGGTGCTTGAACTTTTGCCGCCCGATTTATCGACGGTTATATCGCTTAAGGTGACAGTGGAGCCGTCAACACGCAAAGCATTCTCATCATCGCCCGATGAAGAATATGTTTTGTTTTTCACAGTGCTGTCTTTATCTATCGTGTTGGCGCTGTCGCCCTGATTTACATTATCGGAGCCGCCGTTTTGGGAACTGCTGCTGACGACAATAACCGTTTTTGCTCTGCCGAGGTTGTCGAATGAAATTTTGAGAACATCGCCCTTGCTGATTTTATCAACGCTTATCACTTCGGAGTCTTTTACAACAGACGAGTTTGAAATATCAACAACCGCTGTTTCTTTGCCCGCTGTAAATGTTTGTGATTTTCCGGGCATTTCTGGCGGTGTTCCGCCGTTTGAGCCTGAGCCGGAATTCTGCGGTATTTCTGGCGGTGTGTTGGAATCAGAACCCGAATTTTCACCGTTTTGAGTGTTGTTCGGCTGTTGTTTGTCAGAATCGGCTGCGTCGTTGTTTGTGCTGTCCCCGCCGGATGCCGATTCGCCGTTCGGTTTTTCGGGCGGTGTCGATTTTTCACTGTCCGATGTGTTTTCACCGTTTTCATCAGACGGTTTTTCGGGCGCGCTGTTTTCACTTTCGGTCAATTCTCCGAGTTGCAAGGTCACGGTTGAATTTTTGATTTTTGTCACTTTGCCTATTTTGGTGGTGCCTGCGTACTCTGTGTTTCTGCTGCAAGCAGTCAGTGAAATCACAAGAGCCGCTGTACATAATAATGCTAAGATTTTTTTCATTGCTGTTCGCTCCTTTCTTTGATGTCATCATTGTAAGGCGCGAAAATTGAAGTTTGATTGAAATTTAAAAACATTTCAAAAAAATCCCGAAGATTTTTCGTCTTCGGGATTTAAATCGGAGGATAAAAATTATGCCAAACTTATTTTATCTATTTCTTTCAATTCTTCTTCAGAAAAATATGTGTTGTTAATTGCTTTGATATTTTCAACAATTTGTGACGGTTTTGACGCACCGATTAAAACCGAATTGACAATGCCGTCTTTCAGCACCCAGGAAAGCGCCATTTCCGCAAGCGTCTGACCGCGCTTGTCGGCAATTTCCGACAGTGCGCGGATTTGAGCGAGTCTTTTTTCGGTTATGTCGGCTGCCTTCAAAAATCTGTTGTCTTTTGCAATTCGGCTGTCATCGGGTATTCCGTTTAAATATCTGTTTGTCAACATACCCTGTGCCAGTGGGCTGAATGCAATAATCCCTTTTCCCAAACGGGCGGCGGTATCTTTAAGACCGTTATCTTCAATTGTGCGGTCAAATATTGAATATCTGTTTTGGTTTATCACAAACGGACATTTAAGTTCATCAAGAATTTTGCAGGCATACCCGAGTCTTTCGCCGTCATAATTTGAAAGTCCGACATAAAGCGCCTTTCCGTTTTTGACAATCTGAGCAAGTGCGCCCATTGTTTCCGAGAGCGGTGTTTCAAAGTCGGGGCAGTGGTGATAGAAAATATCGACATAATCAAGTCCCATTCGTTTAAGGCTTTGGTCAAGGCTTGCAATAAGGTATTTGCGGCTGCCGTTTCTGTCGCCGTACGGCCCCGGCCACATTTCATATCCGGCTTTTGTGCTGATTATCATTTCATCGCGATAAGGCTTAAGTTCTTCCCGTAAAATTCTCCCGAAATTGCTCTCTGCCTCTCCGGGCTCCGGACCGTAATTGTTTGCAAGGTCAAAATGTGTAATTCCGTTATCAAAAGCGGTGAAACAAAGATTTTTCATATTTGAATACAGCGCATTGCCGCCGAAATTATGCCAAAATCCGAGCGAAACCGCAGGCAATTTCAGTCCACTGTTTCCAAGACGGTTATACACCATTTCATCATATCTCTTTTCATTTGCGACAAACATATTTCTTCTCTCCCGTCAATCAATTTTATTCCAGCCTGAATATAAAGTCATATTACCGCTGACAGTGTCTTTATTGATGTCAAAGACTTTGGTGCAATCCTTATCGGTGTACCAGCCGGTGAATGTATATCCTTCTTTAACAGGCTCGCTTTTAATATCAACCGACTGCCCGTACATCACGCTTTGGGCTTTGATTTCCGAGCCGCCGTTTGTGTTGAATGTGACAGTGAATCCCGCGCGGCTTATCGCAAAAATCACACAGGCGATAAGAACAGCAATTCCTATGAGTATCAACTTGTCGGCGGTTTTAACCGACATTTTCACATTTCTGTAAAGTCCGCCCGGTTTTCGTTCGGTGCTGAGGCTCATTGTGTTGTTTTCATTGTTCATAGTTTTCGCTGCCTTTCCTGTATTATTCAAATGTTATCTGCGCGCAAGATATTACGCATATCGATGGCGCAGGCAACGAGAATTATAACGCCTTTGATGATATAAAGCATATTTGCCGATACGGACAAGAAGTTAAGTCCTGCAAATATTATCTGCAAAAGCAAAACGCCGATTACTATTCCGCTTATTTTGCCGGTGCCGCCCACAAAAGATACGCCGCCGATCACACGCCGCAATTGCGTCACATTCATAGTTAAGACCTGTGTTGGCTGAGCAGGAGGCAATACGGGCGCCTTCAATAAAGCCTGTGATACCGTACATAGCGCCTGCCAAAACAAATACCATCAGTATTGTCAGGAACACATTAACTCCCGAAACCCTCGCGGCTTCTTCGTTTGAGCCGACAGCAAACATATTTTTACCGAATTTGGTCTTATTCCAAATAACCCACATAATTGCGGTTAAAATCACGGAATAAAGAACATATTTGGGCACTGAAACGCCGCCCACGGTGAAAAGTGTTCCGGTGATAAATTTGGTGTAAGAGGGGTCAAGTCCCGAAAGGGTCTGACCGTTGTTTCCGCCTATCATAAGGTACATAAGAACTGTGCCGAAAACAATAAGCTGGGTTGAAAGTGTAACAATAAACGGGTGAAGTTTGAATTTTGCAACAAAAAATCCGTTGACAAGACCGACGAGCGCGCCGATTGCGATTACCGCAAGCAATACAACTATAAGCGGCATTGTATTCAGATTTTTAAACATTTTGTTTGCATAATCGCTCATCTGGAGCAGGGAAGCGGCAACACACGCCGTCAAACCGACGCAGCGGCCTGCCGAAATATCCGTTCCGGTTAAAACTATGCACCCCGCAATACCCAATGCAATAGGCAATTTTGCGGCGGTCAGGGAAACGATATTTACTATTGAAGAGATGCTTAAAAACGCAGGAACTTTTATTGCGATGAAAATAACCGCTGCTGCAATTATAATATACATTGCGTTATTAAACAATAGGTCTGTGAGCAATCTTTTTTTATCGCCGCGGTCGGCAGTTTTGAATTTTTCAATCCAAACCGAAGCGCGCGAGCGCCTGTTCCTTTTAATGCTTATTTCTGCCATAGTTATTCCTCCTTAAACATATTTTGCGGCGAGGGTCATAATTTCTTCCTGATTTGTTGTTCTTGCGTCAACTTCGCCTGACAGCCGACCGCCGGACATAACAAGAATTTTGTCGCAAACACCCAAGAGTTCCGGCATTTCGGAAGAAACCATAATGACAGTTTTGCCTTTTTTTGCAAGATCGAGAATCAACTGATAAATCTCATATTTTGCTCCGACATCAATTCCTCTTGTCGGCTCGTCAAGAAGCAGCACGGTCGGGTCGGTCAAAAGCCATCTTGCCAAAATAACTTTTTGCTGATTTCCGCCTGACAAAGAATTGATTTTCGTTTCCTGATTGGGGGTCTTGATTCTCAAAGAATTGATATATTTATCGGTCGTGTCTTTCATTTTTCTTTTGCTTAAAAAAGGACCCGATTGATATTTTTTTAAACTTGAAATAGTTGTGTTTTCTCTGATGTTGAGAACACCGAAAATACCGGTTGCGCGCCGCTCCTCGGTCAAAAACGCAAAACCGTTTTTGATTGATTCCTGCGGAGTTTTATTCCTGACTTCTTTGCCGTCGAGAAAAATTTTTCCTGAACGGCGCGTGGTGATTCCGAATATCTGCTCAAGAA
>CAVDRT010000109.1:0-2550 GCA_963611445.1 bacterium | reverse complement strand
CTTATACACCGCGGGAAGTTTTATAATTTCATCAAGATTTATAAGACCGTAAACCAAAAGAACGGGAAGTTTCAAAACAAAAGCGGCAATAAATCCCAGCGGCACGGTTATGCACCACATTGTTATTGCGTCGCAGATAAACCCGAATTTCGAGTCGCCGCCCGCGCAAAATATTCCTCCGATGGTTGTTGTGTTAACCGATTTTCCGACCATATAAACAGCACACATAACAAGCATATATTTAAGATAACGGTTTGCGGTTTCGCTCAAATCGGAAATTTTTAATATTAAAGGACTAATCATCAGCATAACAACGCCTGAAAGAATGCCGAAAACAATTGCCAAACGGCAGAGCTTTTGCCCGTATTTTTCGGCTGTATCCAATCTGCCTGCACCGAGTTCATTGCCGACCATAATTCCGCCGCCGCTGCCAAGACCTATGCAGAAACAGACAATCAAATTCTTTATGATGTTGGCAATGGAATTTGCGGCAACGGCGTCTGTTCCCAAATGCCCCATAATGACAGAATACATTGTGAAACCGACGCCCCAGGTGATTTCGTTGCCGAGAACAGGCAAGGTGTATTTCCGAAAATCTCTTTTCAGCAATTTATCGCTGTGTATTATGTACCGCAATCTTAACTTCACGCTGTTTTCTTTTGAAGTTTCGGCGACACACCACACCGACTCAATCAATTTTGCGATAACGGTTGCAAGTGCCGCACCCGCAATTTCAAGTTTAGGAAAACCGAACAGCCCGAAAATCAAAACCGCATTAAGGAAAATATTCGTCACAACACTGACGGAACTGATAACACCTGCCGTCACCGCTTTTGATGAATTTTTAAGTATGCAAAGGTAAACCTGCGAAATGCCGTTCAGAAAAAACGAAAGGGAAACCGTCCGCAAATAGACAGCGCCGCCGTCAATCAGGACTTTTTCGTTTGTGAAAACACGCATTAAAAAGCCCGGAAAGCACAACCCGGCAAGAAAAAACAGGAATGACACCGCCGCGGTAATCCTCATCACAAACCCAAAGAGTTTTTCAACGGAAACCGTGTCTTTTTTGCCCCAATACTGTGCCGCAAGCATCGAAAGACCGATTGTCACAGCCGCAAGAAACAGATTTTCCACAAATGTGATTTGACTTGCAAGGGACACCGAGGACAACGCGTCTTGCGACAGCACACCGAGCATTAAAGCGTCGGACGCACTGACAAGAGCGAGCATAAATTGTTGGAATGTAATCGGTAATATAAGAGTAATAAGTTTTTTTAAAAACCCGCTTTCAGACTGCACGGCGCTCACCTTCGATTGACATAACTGAATTCATTTGTTACAATTATAGCGTGCATATATATAATATTCAATCAATATTCTGCGATTTTTAATAACAATCCTGTGAGGAGGGTTAATATGCTGTCGGTTGATTTGAAAGACGACCGCTCGGAAATTGTGCACTATAATTTCAAAGATTATCCGATTTATATGAGAAAGGCGTTGCTTTCGTCCTACAACAACTTTGAAGCCCCGCCCCATTGGCACGATGATATAGAATTTATATCGGTCCTGCAGGGCGAAATGAATTATAACATTAACGGCGAAATCATTACCATAAAGCGGAATGAGGGCGTGTTTGTGAATTCAAGGCAACTTCATTACGGCTTTTCAAAAACAAAATCCGAATGTGAGTTTATCTGCGTTTTGATACACCCTTTAATGCTCTGTATCTCCGAGGCGATTGAGCAAAACTATATCGTGCCGTTGCTTGAAAATCAAAGTGTACCGTATATAAAACTGTCAGCCGAAACGCCGTGGCAGAAAGAATCGTTTGATTGCATTTTGAATATGTACAACGCAAAAGACGATACGGTTGCCCCTCTGATGATTTCCTGCCTGTTTTTGAAAATATGGTCTCTTATCGTTAAAAACGCCGCAGTTTCAGAATCCCCGAAAACTCAAAGCAACGACTTTACCGTTCTTAAAAATATGATAGGATATATCCAAAAGTTTTATCAGGAAAAAATAACGCTTGACGACATTGCAAAGGAGGGCGCCGTCGGACAAAGCAAATGCTGCAAATTGTTTAACAAATACATCGGGATTACCCCGAATGCATATTTAGTCCGATACAGACTTAATCAAAGCGCCTGGTATCTGAAAAACACCGATATGAGTATAGCCGAAATTGCGCAGGCGGTCGGGTTTTCGGGCAGCAGTTTTTTTGCCGAAACATTCCGAAAACAATATCATAAAAGTCCGTCCGAATACAGAAAAACAGCAAAAAAATAAAGGAAGAAGCTCAAAAAGCCTCTTCCTTTTGTGTCTTTATACTATATATTGAATATTATGCAAGAGCCGCAATATCAGCAGCAGCGAGATTTTCAAAATGATAAGTTGCCTTCGGGTTTGCGGCTGCCGAGCCAACGCCTATAACATCCATTCCGCCGGCGAGGGCGGCAGCGACGCCTGCGTCCGCGTCTTCAACCACCAGGCAGTCTTTCGGGTCAATACCGAGTTTTTTCGCGGCAACCAGGAAAACTTCGGGGT
>CAVDRT010000108.1:0-2835 GCA_963611445.1 bacterium | reverse complement strand
GATATTACCAAAGACCGCTTTTTGCCGTGCCGCCGCAAAAGGCACGGACGAAGTTTTGAATTTCATTGCCGGCTCGGGTGAAACCGAACTTCTTGACGCATTAAAACTCGGTGTTTCGGAACTTGAAAAGACAAGCGATATTAAAGCGGCTCAAGTTATGCATCAAAGTGCGCTTGAAGCCTTCGGCCCCGACCCCGTGATTGCATTTTATTGGTTTCGTGATATGCAAATCAGAAATATCAGAATAATTTCCGTGTGCAAAGAAATGGGGATTGAGCCGCAAAAAATCGCCGAAAGGGTGCGTGATATTTATGTATAAAATTGCAGTTGTCGGTGACAGCGAAAGCATTTACGGCTATGCGAGTCTCGGACTTTCCGTGTGCCCGACGGATGCTCAAAACGCACAAAAAACAGTCGAAGATTTAATTAAGAAAGAATACGCGGTCATTTATATAACCGAAAATATCGCCAAACATTTAACCGAGACAATTGAAAAATACAGAGGACAGTATCTTCCGGCGATTATACAAATCCCCGCCATTAGAGGCAACACAGGCGCCGGTATGGCAGATATACACAAATCGGTTGAAAAAGCGGTCGGCTCAGATATATTATCAAAATGAAATGAGGATAACGGCAAATGAGTAAAGGAACAATCGTTAAAGTATCGGGTCCGTTGGTTGTTGCCAAGGGTATGCGCGACGCCAATATGTACGATGTTGTGAAAGTCAGCAATGAACATCTAATAGGAGAAATTATTGAAATGCATTCCGACAGAGCGTCGATTCAGGTCTATGAAGAAACCTCCGGTCTCGGGACGGGTGAGCCTGTTGAATCAACGGGTTATCCTATGAGTGTTGAACTGGGTCCGGGGCTTATCGGCGGCATTTTTGACGGAATACAGCGTCCGCTTGATGCAATTATGAAAGCCGCCGGAAACAACCTTAAAAGAGGCGTTGAAGTTTCAAGCCTCGACCGCGAGAAAAAGTGGCAATTTGACGCCGCTGTTTCCGTGGGTAACTTCGTTTCCGAAGGGGATATAATAGGCACTGTTGCCGAGACCGATGTTGTGCTTCATAAAATTATGGTGCCAAACGGAATTAAAGGAACAGTAAAAGAAATTAAATCTGGCGAATATACGGTCAGTGACACCGTTTGCATACTTGAAACGGATAAAGGCGACAAAGAACTCACGCTTATGCAGCGTTGGCCTGTGCGGCGCGGAAGACCGTATGTCAAAAAGTTATCGCCCGATAAACCGCTGATAACAGGTCAAAGAGTAATCGATTGTATGTTTCCGATTGCAAAAGGCGGTGTTGCGGCTATTCCCGGTCCTTTCGGCTCGGGAAAAACCGTCACACAGCACCAACTTGCAAAATGGGCAGAGGCGGATATTGTTGTTTATATCGGCTGCGGTGAGCGCGGAAATGAAATGACTGATGTTCTGAACGAATTCCCCGAACTTATTGACCCGCACACGGGCAAATCGCTTATGGAGCGCACGGTGCTTATTGCCAATACATCCGATATGCCTGTTGCCGCGCGTGAGGCGTCAATATATACGGGAATCACAATTGCTGAATATTTCAGAGATATGGGATATTCCGTCGCGCTTATGGCGGACTCAACTTCCCGTTGGGCGGAAGCACTTCGCGAGATGTCGGGCAGGCTTGAAGAAATGCCGGGTGAAGAGGGCTATCCCGCATATCTCGGCAGCCGTTTGGCACAGTTTTACGAGCGCGCAGGGCGTGTTATCGCAAAAGGAAAAGACGCGCGTGAGGGTGCGCTTTCGGTTATCGGTGCTGTTTCTCCGCCCGGAGGAGATATTTCGGAGCCTGTTTCTCAGGCAACCCTCAGAATTGTCAAAGTATTCTGGGGGCTTGACGCCTCGCTTGCCTACAAACGCCATTTCCCCGCGATAAACTGGTTGACAAGTTACTCGCTTTATCTCGATTTGCTTGCCGGTTGGTACAAAGAAAATGTAGACAAAGACTGGATGGAACTTCGCGGAAGACTTATGAAAATTCTGCAAAAAGAAGCGGAACTCGATGAAATTGTGAAACTCGTCGGAATGGATGCTCTTTCGCCGTCCGACCGCCTGTTGATGGAAACGGCAAGGTCGATTCGGGAAGATTTTCTGCACCAACTCGCATTTCACGAGGTTGACACCTACACAAGTCTTAACAAACAATTGTTGATGATGAAACTGATACTTTCATTCTATGATACGGCGCTTCCGGCACTCAAAAACGGTGCTGACATCGAAGCCGTTGTGTCGTTGCCCGTAAGAGAGAAAATCGGCCGTTTTAAATATGTCAGAGAAGAGGACACAAATGCCGAATACGAAGGTATTGTTAAAGAAATCAGCTCACAGATTGCAAACTTGAGCAGGGAGGGATAATCTTTGGCTAAGGAATACAGAACTATCGAAGAAGTTGCGGGACCTCTTATGCTCGTGCGTGAGGTTGAGGGTGCAACATATAACGAACTCGGAGAAATTGAACTTGAAAACGGTGAAATCAGGCGCTGCAGAGTGCTTGAAGTTAACGGAAGCAATGCGCTTGTTCAGTTGTTTGAAAATTCTGCCGGAATCAACCTTGCAAACAGCAAAGTCCGTTTCACGGGCAGGCAAATGGAACTCGGAGTATCTCTTGATATGCTCGGAAGAGTTTTTGACGGACTCGGCAGACCGATTGACGGCGGCCCCGAAATCATCCCCGAAGAACGCAAAGATGTCAACGGAACACCGATAAACCCGGCAGCGCGGCTTTATCCGCAGGAGTTTATTCAAACGGGCGTTTCGGCGATTGACGGTCTTAACACGCTGGTTCGGGG
>CAVDRT010000107.1:0-2102 GCA_963611445.1 bacterium | reverse complement strand
GTCAAGCACCGTGACACCGCAGTCACACAAAACCGATTTAACACTGCTTGAAATAGCGTCCGCCGTTATTCTTGAGTCGTGCCCGAGTGCCACTGTGAGTCTTTGGGACGGTTTGGCAAGTTTGTTTTCAAGGAACTTCACAAAACCGTATGTTATATCCCCAACCGCCTCGGCTGTCAGCGTTACTTCTTTTCCGAAAATATTCGAAGCCACGCCTCTGATGTCGGTTCCGCTTTTAAGATTTTTATAATTCTTCACCGTTTTCTCCCCTTATTTAAGTTCGGCCTTCGCCACTCTCACGGAATAATTGTATCTATACGGGAAATAAGTGAACTCAACATCACAGGTATCCCCGTCTTGCTTGAACTTTAATTCTTCGTTATTATCCATCCAATAAATCTTTGAAATTTGATCTTTAAATCCTTTAAATGTGGTTACGGAATATTCACCCATATTAACCGTAACATTTTCGTCTCCGCCTGAGCCCGGGTGCATACAGTAAAAATACAGATATTTCCCGTCGTCCGACTTAACAACGAAATCCTCGCCGCCGTTATCATATATGTAGGGTTTGACATTATAGACAGCCTCGCCGTAGACGCTGCTCCATTTGCCTATCAGTTTAAGATACTCACGCTGAATCGGCACAATTCCGCCCTCTGCCGTCGGGCCTATATTAAGGAGATAGTTAGCGCCGACTTTGCGGCATTTGCAAAGACATTCAATAAGGTCTCTCGGAGACTTATATTCTATATCGTTGTTGCAAACTCCCCAGTGGTCGTTCATAGTGTAACACATTTCGGCTGCGCGGTATTTTTCCTCACCGTCACGGTCGAGCATTGTGGGTATTCCCTGCTCAAAAGTGACCGCGTCGATTTCTTTAACCGCCGCCTTTCCTCTTGCGTGAAGACCCGAATTGTTGATTATCATTGCATCGGGCTGATATTTTCTTATAATACCGTAAAGTTTATCGTCCTGCCAATCGTCATTCGGTCTGTCCCAGTTTCCGTCAAACCAAAAACCTCCGATTTTGCCGTACTCGGTGCAAAGAATTTCAATGCTGTCGCGGAGATACCGGAGATATTTATTGAAATCGTTTTTATAATCTTCGTTATACCAATCAAGCGTTGTGTGATACAAAAACGGAACAATTCCCTCGCGGTTGCAGGCATCGACAAATTCACGGACCAAATCGCGTTTCGCAGGTGAATGAGGCGCGTCATAATCCGAAAGCCCTTTTGTGTCATAAAGCGAAAATCCCTCGTGGTGACGGGTGGTTAGTACAATATACTTGCATCCTGCATTTTTCGCAGTTTTAACAATATCGTCCGCGTCGAAATCCTTGGCCGTGAAAGTGTTGAAAAGTTTTGAATATTCTTTCATATCGAGTTTGTCAATGCTGTAAATCCATTCACCCTGCCCGATCTGGGAATAAAGTCCGTAATGAATGAACATTCCGAATCCTAAATGTTCAAAGTCCGAGATGTATTTTGCCGGTTTCGGTATCATAAAAAACGCTCCTTAAATATGAATTTTATATAATTTTAACCGCTTATTTGAGACTTGTCAATTTTTCTTTTTCTTAATGCTGAGCCCTACCACCATTCCGATGAGGAAACAAAGCGGAACGGATATCCCGCCGTATTCGATGTGTCCGAAAAGCGATGAAATAAGCATTATCAAAGTGCCGACCATCAACCCGATGCTGAGCCCCAAGTCCATATAAGTGTCGTTTTTGGAATTGAGTTCGTCAACAACTTTCAGAAGCGCTGCGGGGGATTTTATTATAATTTTTGCACCGTTGTCGGTCAGTTCCTTTTCATCTCTGAATCCCCAAAGAACGCCGACGGGAACAGCGCCGGAATTGACCGCTGTTTGAATATCAACGCCCGAATCACCCATAAATACACATTCGTTTTCTTTAACGCCCAACTTTTCCATTGCTATGTGCGCAGCGGTCGGGTCGGGCTTTGTGGGTCTGCCCTCAAGCTGACCGACAACAGCGTCAAACACATTTCCGAAAAGGTCGTTTATGATTTTTATTGCAGCCGGCTCATATTTATTTGTCACAACCGCAATTTTATATCCCTTTGATTTAAGCG
>CAVDRT010000106.1:0-3008 GCA_963611445.1 bacterium | reverse complement strand
GAACAACACGCACTTTGTAAACCCGCACGGGCTTTATAACGAAAATCACTATACAACCGTCAGAGATATTTCCAAACTCGCACGCTATGCGATGAAAAATTCCGTGTTTGCCGAAGTGGTTTCAACCGCAAGGTATAAACTGCCTGCAACAAATATGAGTGCTGAACGCACGCTTTCCACCACTAACTATTTGATTGACCCGTCCGTTCCGCAGTATTTTTACAAATATGCCGAGGGCGTTAAAACGGGATACACGGACGAAGCCGGCAGATGTTTTGTCGGCGCCGCAAAAAAAGACGGTTACAGTTATCTGTGCGTTTTGATGAAATCTCCGGTTTATAACGACAAAAAACAGTATGTCAGATTTGAGTTTGACGACGCGCAAAAACTTCTTGACTGGGCGTTCACCGATTTTTCTTATAAAACCGTTCTTAAAAAGGGTGAAACGGTGGGCGAGGCAAAAGTCAACCTCGCTTGGAACACGGATTTTGTAACGGTTACTGCAAAGGACGAAGTTTCGTCGGTTTTGCCCAAAAACGCCGATTTATCGACCGTAACATACAAACTCGATTTGAACAAAAAAAGTTTTGACGCGGCAATTGAAAAGGGTCAAAAACTCGGCACTGTCAGTGTGGTTTACGCCGGCGAAACATTGGGTACGGTTGACGCGGTTGCGGCAGTTTCAATCAAACGAAACGCCTTTCTGTATGCAGGGAGAATTATCAAAGACATCATCACTTCAACCGCAATGAAGATTATTTTCGGACTGATAATCGCGGCAGTAATCGTGTTTTTGATTGCTTGCAAATGGCTTAACAGAAACCGAAAGCAAAGAAATAAAATCAAAAGAAAAAGGCGCCCCGATGATGTCATCAGGCGTTCTGAGAAGGAAGACAGATGAAAGAAAAATTTTTGTTTTTTGATTTTGACGGCACTTTGGCAAAGGGCGGAGTCGTGAGTCCGCGCGTTATGGAGGCGCTTAAAAAAGCAAAAGCCAAAGGGCACAAGATAATTTTGTGCACAGGGCGCGCTTACGGCTATCTTCTGCCTGTTATGTTCAAAATGGGTTTTGACGGCATTTGCGCGGGTCTTGGCGCAAATGTCAAATTCGGCGGAAAAACCGTCTTTTTCAAGGCTATCGAACGCCAAAATATATATAACTGCGTGTCGCTTTTGCTCGAAAACGGATACGGCGGGGTGCTCGGCGGCAGCCGCGACAGATATGTTTTCGGCACGCCGGGAAATTATCCCGACCCCGAGGCTTGGGCGCTTACCGATGATATGAAACGGTATTCCGATATTGAAGAAATAATGGAGATTTACGACGCCGACCCGTTTGAGAAGATCTCTGTTTTGAAACCGCTGCCAAGGTGTTTGTTTGACCGAATGGTGAGTGAAAACCTTTTCGGGGTTATGCAGCCGACATATTGCGAATTTGCGCCGAAAGGCTGCACAAAACAATCGGGAATTGAAAAAACAATCGAATATTGCGGTGTTGACAAGGCTGATACCGTTGCATTCGGAGACAGCAATAACGATACCGATATGTTTATGGCGGTGTCGAAAAAAATTGCAATGGGGAATTCCACAAAAGAACTGTTGGAATTTGCCGATGAAGTGACCGATTCGGTCGAAAATGACGGTGTTGCCGTTTGGATTGAAAATAATTTGCTTTAAGGAGTTGGTAATGATGAAATATTTGGTAATGCTTTGCGACGGTATGGCTGACCTTGATGTGCCGGAACTCGGAGGTATGACCCCGATGAAGAAAGCGCATAAACCGACAATGGACCGATTGGCAAAAACCGCCGAAGTCGGGCTTGTGAAGACGGTTGCCGACGATTTAAAACCCGGAAGCGATGTTGCGAATCTTTCGATAATGGGTTATGACCCGCACGCCTGTTACACAGGGCGTTCACCGCTTGAAGCGCTAAGTATCGGCATTGATATGAAAGACACCGATGTTGCACTCCGCTGCAATTTGGTGACGCTGTCCGACGAAGAAAAATATGAGGACAAAAGAATGGTTGATTATTGCGGCGGTGATATTTCGACCGAGGAGGCGGCAGAACTTATTGCCGCGGTGCAAAACGCCCTCGGAAATGATACATATAAATTCTATCACGGCGTTGCATACCGTCACTGCCTGATTGTCAATCACGGCACAACCGACCTTGGCAATATGACTCCGCCGCACGACATAAGCGGAAGAGTTATAGGTGAATATTTGAGCGCGTCGGAAAACGCAAAACCGCTTATTGAACTTATGAAAAAATCATATAACCTGCTCAAAGACCACCCCGTCAATCTGAAAAGAATCAAAGAGGGCAAAAGGCCTGCAAATTCAATTTGGCTTTGGGGCGAGGGCACAAAACCCGCTCTTAAGAATTTTACCGAGAAATACGGCGTTAAATGCGGTGTTGTTTCGGCTGTTGATTTGCTTAAGGGGATCGGCAAAGGTGCCGGAATGGAAGTGCCCGAAGTGGACGGTGCGACAGGCTATATTGATACGAATTTTGAGGGAAAGACCGCTGCTGCGAAAAAACTTTATGCAGACGGCTGCGATTTGGTTTATATGCATGTCGAAGCGCCCGATGAATGCGGTCACCGCGGTGAAATTCAAAATAAAGTGAAAGCGATTGAACTCATCGATGAAAAGATTTTAACTCCGCTTGTTGAAAATTTGCAGGGCTACGGAAGATTTCGCGTTCTTGTGATGCCCGACCACCCGACGCCGCTTTCTATAAAGACGCATACAAATACACCCGTACCGTTTATGATTTATGACAGTGAATTGCAGATGAACGGTGTTGATGTTTTCTCCGAAGATTTCGCCAAAGAAACAGGGCTTTATGTCGATTTCGGCCCGTCAATTATGGCAAGGCTCTTGCAAAAATAAATAATAACCAAAAACAACCGGACAGTTAAAACTGCCCGGTTAATTTTTTTAAAGACATTGAAATAAATGAAAACGGCAAACCTCTTTGAGGTTTGCCGTTTTGGTGAAC
>CAVDRT010000105.1:0-8557 GCA_963611445.1 bacterium | reverse complement strand
CAGCGAAGAAATTTCCAATGGCTCCTTTGTGTAAGCGCGGCCGTCACGGCGTAAGCCGTGACTGAGGGATTGTAAAGGGCGCAAGTTTGAAGAAACTACCGTATAACATAATTTTTAATTTCAAATTTACATTCGTCTAAAGTCTAATATCTAATATCTAAAGTCTAATGTAAATACCCCTCAGTCACCTACGGTGACAGCTTTTTCTCCGAAAACGGGTACCCTTTTGTCTGCTGCGCAGACATTTCCCCTAACAGGGGAATAACCTCTGTTTTGACTTGCGTCAAAAAGAAGGGAGCCTATGGGTTTTGCATTTCTGCCGTCAGCGAAGAAATTTCCAGCAGCGCCCCTTGTCAAACTAGATGTTAGATGTTAGACGCTAGATACTAGACAAGACAGCCGTTGACTTTTACTATTTTACTTTAAGACAATATAAAAACGGACTGCCATGAAAGACAGTCCGTTTTAAAATTTTGTTTAATTATTCAACCGTTACGGATTTTGCAAGGTTTTTCGGTTTGTCAATGTCGCAGCCGTTGAATTTTGCAACATAATAAGCAAACAATTGGAGCGGTATAATTTCGCATGACGCCGTGAAAAGCGGGTCGGTTTTCGGAACAAACAGAACATCGTCGGCTTCTTCCAAAACGCCTGTGTGACCCTCTGTCACGGTTGCAAGAACTCTCGCGCCGCGTGCTTTAACTTCTTTTATATTGCTCATTGTTTTGGCGAAAAGTTTTTCATAGCAGGCAAGAGCCACAACAAGCCGACCATCTTCAATCAGTGAAATTGTGCCGTGCTTGAGTTCACCTGCCGCATACGCTTCCGAATGTATATACGAAATCTCTTTGAGTTTTAAGGAGCCTTCAAGCGCAACCGCCGCATCGATATTTCTGCCGATGAAGAAAATGTTGCGTTTCGGGAAATATTTTTTGGCGAGTTCTTCAATGTTTTTGTTCATCGTGAGGGCTTCTTGCATTTTGTCGGGGATTTGCTCAAGTTCCGCAATAAGGCGGTGGCTTTCCTCTTTTGAAATTGTTCCGAGGAGTGTGGCGCCGTATATCGCGAACAGATAGAGGACCGAAAGCTGTGTTGTGTAGCCCTTTGTGGTTGCAACGGCAATTTCGGGACCTGCCCAGGTGTAAACCACATCGTCGGAAAGTTTTGCGATTGTGCTGCCGACCACATTGACAATTGAAAGCACCCGTGCTCCGCGTGATTTTGCTTCTTTGAGCGCCGCAATGGTGTCGGCGGTCTCACCCGACTGGCTGATGACAATGAGCAGGGTGTGCTCGTCGATAATCGGGTTTCTGTATCTCAGTTCGCTTGCAATGTCAACATCGGTCGGCTTTCTCATAAGTTCTTCAATGACATATTTTCCGACTTCGCCGGCATATGACGCAGAGCCGCAGGCGGTTATGATTATGCGGTTGATGTTTTTGAGTTCCTCGGCGGTCATTTTAAATCCGTCAAGCACAACTTCACCGTCCTTGATTCGGGGGGCTATTGTCGCTCTCACGGTTTCGGGCTGTTCCATTATTTCCTTGAGCATAAAATGGTCATATCCGCCCTTTTCGGCGGTTTTCACATCCCAGTTTATAACCGAAATTTCCTTTTTTACCGCGTTGCCCTTTTTGCCGAATATTTCGGCGCCGTCGGGCTTTAAGACCGCTGTTTCGTCGTCGTCAAGATAAATGACCTGTTTTGTGTAAGGCGTAATTGCCGTGATATCCGACGCAATGTAGGTTGCGTCATCACCCACGCCGATGATGAGCGGGCTCGATTTTTTAACGGCAATAAGTGTGTCGGGAAAATCCGCGCAGACAATTCCGAGACCGTATGCACCTTCAAGCATACCGACAGCCTTTGTCACCGCCTCCAAAAAATCGCCCTCATAGAAAAAGTCTATAAGAAAAGGGATAACCTCTGAGTCGGTCTCGGTCGAAAGTTCATATCCTTTTTCTTTGAGGAATGAACGCAGCGCCATATAATTTTCAATTATTCCGTTGTGAACCACGGCAAACTTGCCGTCGGACGAAATGTGAGGGTGGGCGTTGAGTTCGCTCGGAGCGCCGTGGGTCGCCCAGCGCGTGTGACCTATTCCCGCGGTGCCCTCAAGCGTCTTTCCGCCGTCGGTCATTTTGCTGAGCACTTCAATCCTTCCGGTCGTTTTTTTGATGTTTATTTTGCCGTCGTTCAAAATTGCAAGTCCGGCAGAATCATAACCTCTGTATTCGAGTTTCTGAAGACCGTCCAACAGAATTGGCGCGGCTTTTTTTGCTCCGGTATATCCGACAATTCCGCACATAGAATATTTACCTCCGATTATTTTTTATCAGCCAAAGCGAGTTCAAGCAATGCGTCAATAAGAGAGTCGCATTTTCCGTCTTTGACACGCAGAAGCGATTCAAATTCGCTCAGTCTTTCTTTGAACAAGTGCGTGATTTTCCAATAAATCTGTTCTTTCTTTTCAAAACTTATCTCAGCTTTGTATACAAGGTCAAACGCAACATCATCAATGTTGTTTTCGGGGAGTTTTCCGTCGTTCACAACGGTGACCGACGCACCCTCGGTTGATTTAACACCGTTCACGATAACGGTTGTCATATTTTTGACGGGGTCGAACGAAAAGTCTGCGTCTTTGCCGTTGACGCTCACGCGAGACGGTTTGCTGATTGCAAAGAAACAAAGTTCATAATCGCGTTTCTCGGGGATTATGTCCGCCGCTCCCTCAACGGGTTTTATCACAAATTCTGCATTTTCACCGTTTTTGAAGGTGAAAGTTGTGCGCGCGGCTTTGAGAAGACTTTCGATTTTATCATTGTCCTCATACATTGTGAATCCTCCGTCCGCTCCGCCGAAAATTCTTATTTCAAATTTATGCGGATTGTCAACCTTGTTGCCGACCTCGCTGTCGCTTTCCATCGGAACAATGGCTCCCGCCTTTGCAAATACGGGCATTTCGTCATAAGCACGGTAAACATCGCGGAATTTGCCCTTTCCTTTGTATATTCTTCCGTTGAAGAAATCAATCATAATTTCTTCGGGGAAATAGGTGTAGACCTTGCCGAGGTGAGTGTTTCGGTCGGTCGGGGTGACAATGGGCGAAACCATAAGTTCGCTGCCGAAATAATATTGATTTTCGCAGGGCGCTTTGCCTTTTTGTGCCTCGCTTCTGTTGAATAAACGGTACATCCATTCGGATTCCGGTTCTTCATAATAAAGAGGCAGAACTATCGGCAAACCTTCCGAATGTGCCCTTTCGTTCATCGTGTAGAGGTAAGGCACAAGGCGGTGGCGGAGCCTTAAAAACTTTATCATAGAAAGTTCGGTTGCTATGTCATATGTCCAAGGCTCTTTTGATGTAAATTCGCTGCTCGACGCGTGCAGGCGGTTGATAGGTGAGAAGACACCGAGTTGGAGCCAGCGGTTGGTGAGATCTCCCGAACGGTAGCCGCCCATATGTCCGCCGATGTCGTGGCTCCACCAGCCGTAGCCCACATTTGAAGCGGAATTGGTGAAATAGGGTTGGAATGCAAGCGATTCCCAGGTTACGACAGAGTCGCCCGAAAATCCAATCGGATAACGGTGTGAGCCGACGCCCGCATAACGCGAAAATGTGAGCGGACGCTCGCCGCGTCTTGCCGAGTCGATAAAGTGGTAGTGATTGAGCATCCAGAGTATATCATATCCTTTGACATCTTCCGTTCCCTGCTGCCAGTCAATCCACCAAAAGTCAACGCCCTCGTCTTCAAGGTCGTTCAAAACGCATTTAAAATAGTTGTCCAAAAATTTATATGAAGTGATGTCAAATTCGACAGGCTCTTTTTTGGACTTGTCAACGCCCATTGCGTCGGCAATTTTATCATATGAATCCTCAAACCCCCTTATTCCGTCGGCAGGGTGAAGATTGAGCGTGGTTTTGAGCCCTTTGTCGTGAACATATTTGAGAAAACGGCGTGAATCGGGGAAGATTGTTTTGTCCCAGGAATATCCCGTCCAGAAAGCCAGCCAACCGCTGCCGTATTCGGCGGGCACATCAACTGTTCTGTGCCAGTCCATATCAATAACGCCGACCGAGAAAGGCACGCGTTTTTCTTCAAATTTGTCAAGCAAACGGCAATAACTTTCTTCGGAATATCTGTAATATCTGCTCCACCAGTTGCCGAGCGCATAACGCGGCAAAAGCGGCGTTTTTCCCGAAAGGCGATAAAAATCCTTAAGGCAGGTTTTGTAATCCAAGCGATAGTCAAAGAAATAAAAATCAGTTCTGCCGTCGTCCGACAAGGGAGTTACGGTGCCGTCGCCGTTCATTGCAAGGGTTTTCGAATCGTCAAGGACCGCAAAACCGCCGAGCGGGTTCATAAGGCTTTTCCCGAGGTCGATTTTTTTGCATTTTCCGTCACGGCAGTCGGAAGTGAACTCATCGCCTTTATATCCGTCAAGCGTTCTTGCCGTGCCGTCGAGCGTTTCGAATTCATCGCCGTAGTGCCAAACATTGCCGTAACCGTTGCGCAAAGTGGCACTGATTTTGTGAACAAGTTCAATTCTGAGCCCCTTTTCGGAAAAAGGCTTTTTGTCATAAAAAATATGTAAATGTTCGGTTATTATTTGAAGTTCGTCTTCTTTGTCCGAAACCGTGAATTTCGGAACGGGAAAATTCCTGCAAACGGCAAGTCTTGTCGCGCGGTCTTCAAAAATTCCGTTGTCCGAATATTCAAACCTGATAAGGCGTGATGTGAGGACGGTTATTCTGAAGTTTTTCCCCTCAACAATCGCTTCGCGGTTTGCTTTCGGGTCGGTTTTTATAACAGATTTATCAAAAATGGACATAAGCGCAGTTCCTTTCAAAATTCATCAGAAACATTATATCAATATTGTATGATTATGTCAATAAATTTCCCTTGTTCAAACAGTTTTGAAAGAGCAAAAAACAGCGGTTTTTACCAAAAAATATTTGACATAAAAACCGTGAGAGTGTATTATATATAAGTGCCTTTCGGGGCAAAATAACGAAAAGGAAGTGAGTGTTTTGGATAGCGGCGATAATTTATGCCCTAACCCCAAGCGAACGAACGCCGTGCGTTTTGAAAATTCGGTCGGAGACTCACTTTGTGATTTAAATTAAGGTTGCTTTCCCGCAATCTTCGTTTTGCTGTGAACTTCTGTCGCTTTTTCTTTGCGCTCGGCGCGAAAAGGAGGAAAAACGATGGAAGATTTTATTTTTAACGAACTCAAAAAAATGCTTGACGACGGTCATTTGAGAGATTTGCGCGAAAGGCTGTCGGAAATGAACGAGGTCGATATTGCCGAATTCATCGAAGAGTTCACAGGAGAAAAAATGCTCCTTGTGTTCAGAATTTTGCCGAAAGATATAGCGAGCGATGTTTTCGCTTATCTCGATTCGGACAACAAGGCAAAAATCGTTGAGGGAATGAACGATAAGGAACTCGGGCTTTTGGTCGAGGAACTTTATGTCGACGACGCGGTCGACTTTTTGGAAGAAGTGCCGGCGAACATCGTCCGCCGTGTTCTCGCAAATGCAAGCCGCGAAACAAGGGATATTATCAATCGGTTTTTGAAATACCCCGAAAATTCAGCCGGCAGCATTATGACAATTGAAATGGTCGAATTGCACGACCGCATAACGGTCGAAGAGGCGATAAAAAACATTCGCGCAACCGGAATCGACAAAGAAACGATTTACACCTGTTATGTCATCGACGATAAACGCCATTTGGTCGGCGTTTTGCCGCTCAGGCGCCTGCTTTTGGCGGATGGCAGCGAACTCATCAAAAATATAATGAAAGACGATGAGCAGATAATCAGCGTCCACACGCTTGAAGACCAGGAAGTTGTCGCCGAAATCGCGCGTAAGTACGACCTTTTGAGCGTCCCCGTTGTCGACGGAGAGGGAAGACTTGTCGGAATTATCACAATCGACGACATCGTTGACATCATCGAAGAAGAGGCAACCGAGGACTTTCAGAAGATGGCTCTTATGTCGCCGTCCGAAGACCAGTATTTGAAAACAAGCGTTTGGAAACACACCAAAAGCCGTATCGTTTGGCTGCTTGTTTTGATGATTTCCGCCACAATAACGGGCAGAATAATCACAAATTTCGAGAGCATTCTCGGCGCGGTCGCGGGGCTCACCGCCTGTATTCCGATGCTTATGGACACGGGCGGAAACGCCGGAAACCAAACTTCGACCTTGATTATCCGAAGCCTGGCGCTTAACGAAATCAAGATAACCGATTTTTTCAAGGTGCTTTATAAAGAACTGCGTGTTTCGCTGCTTTGCGGCGCGATTCTCGCCGTTGCCAACTTTGCGAGAATGTATCTGCTTTCGGATTTTATCGGCGTTTCGAAAGATAATTTGAAAGTGTTCTTTGTGGTTTGTTTCTCAATGCTCATTGCCGTTGTCGTTGCAAAATGCATCGGCTGCACCTTGCCGATTGCCGCAAAGGCAGTCCACCTTGACCCGGCGCTGATGGCAGGGCCGATGATAACCACGATAATCGACGCGGTTACATTGCTTATCTATCTCTGCCTCGCAAAAGCGTTCTTGAATTTGTGAATTTAGATGTTAGACGAATGTAGAGAATCCTCGGTCGCTGTAAGCGGCTGAGGATTCTCTTTTAAAATTAAAAATCGGAAATTGGGTTGTGTGGCTCTCTTTTTCGGCGCTGCCGTCGTCGTGCCCGCTATGGCTCCCTTCTTTTTGACGCAAGTCAAAATAGAGGGGAGCTGTCAAACATCTAGTTTGACAGCTGCATTACCTAATACACAAAGTTTTAAATCTTAATGTCCTTTTTTGATTTTTGTTCTGACAAACATTTTCATAAAGTCCTTTGCGTTGAACGGAAGAATGGGATAAAAATATCCTCTGCCCGACAGGGTCTTCGAAAAGGTCATTACCAATATAATAAGCACAGTTCCCGCGATAAATCCCCAAAGACCCAGCAATTGCGTTAAAACGAGCAAAATCAAACGGCCGAATTTCATCGCATAGCCCATTTCGAAACTCGGCTGCGCGAAAGACGCAATCGCAACAAACGACATATAAATTATGGCTTCGGGTATAAACCAGCCTGCCTGAATGGCGAAGTCGGAAAGCAACAGTCCGCCGATTATGCCGAGAGAGTTTGAAAGCGCCGACGGCGTGTTCATTGAGGCGAGCCGCAAAGCGTCGATTATAAACTCAATTATAAGAAATTGTGCGAAAATCGAAATCGGCGTTTCGGAATAATCGGTCAAAAACTTAAGCCAGTGCGGCAAATAGGACGGATTGTTGAGAAACAAAAGCACTGCCGGTGTCAAAAACACGGTTGAAAGTGACACGAATATTCTCACGGTGCGGACAAAAGTGCCCGTCACGGGCGGAAAATAATAATCGTCAACCTCTTTTGTGAAGTCGGCAAATGATGTTGCAAACAGCATTACCGACGGAGAATTATCCATCACAAGCGCCACGCGCCCCTCCAGAATACAGGCACTGGCGTAATCGGGACGCTCGGTAAATTTGATTTTGGGGAACGGGTTGAAATAATTTGTTTTCACCAGCGTTTCGCTGAGCGCCTGCGCGGTCATTGAAATGTTGTTGATGTCCAATTCCGAAAGTTTTCTTTTAAGTTTTTTCACAACACGCTCGTCGGCTGTTCCGTCGACATACACCACCGCAAGGTCGACTTTTGAGCGTTTTCCGACGCGGATATATTCCATTCGAAGTTTCGGGTCGCGGATACGGCGCCTTATCATTGCGGTGTTGAAAATCAGCGTTTCGACAAATCCGTCGCGCGAGCCGCGAAGCGATTTGTCCTTTTCAGGCTCCTTAACGGCGCGGACGGGATACTCCCGTGTGTCGACCAAAAGCGCCCCCGAAATTCCGTCGATAAGCAACGCCGACTGACCCGAGAGCACAGCCGTTTCAATTTCGTTTATGTCGGTTTCAAACGCCACTTCGATATACGGCATATAAAGCCTTGAAAACTGTTCCATTGTGTTCAGTGACTCGAGGTCTTCGGGCTTTCTTTTGAACAAAAACTCCATCATTTTTTCATAAACTTCGTCTTTTGTGAAACCGTCTATAAAGAAAAGCGCCGCCGCCCGATTTCCGACGATAATATCACGGCGGATTATATCAAAATTTATATCCACCGCAAGGTCTTCGGACATTTGCTTTATGAGTTCTTTTGTGCTGCTCATATTTTATCACCTTTTCGAATTTTGTCCTATATATCATTTCCCGATAATATATATTTATCGGTGATGTTTTTGAAAAGTCCGGTATTTGTTAAAAATGCGTTTGTTATGACGCTTACCGCAACCGTTTTGCGCCTTTGCGGTATGCTTTTTAAAATTTGGCTCGCAAACCGGGTCGGCGCCGAGGGAATCGGGCTTTATCAGGTGATTTTCTCGGTTTATGTTTTTGCCGCCGCATTCGCCGCAAGCGGAATCTGCACTGCGGTGACCGCAATGGTTGCGTCGGACGAAAAATTCGGGCGGCGCGCCGTCACCCGTGTGATGAATCGCTCGTTTTTCCTCACGGCTATAA
>CAVDRT010000104.1:0-5694 GCA_963611445.1 bacterium | reverse complement strand
GTTTTAGGGAACGCGAAACTTTCGCTTTCATCGCTTGCCGCAATTCCCGTTCTCGCTTTGCCGAGGTCAACCGTCATAATAATCATTTTCAAACTCCGTTTCGTAATTTATTTTAAATCATGGCAAAAGCCGTCCACAAATCAATCGGACTAGCAAAACCGAACTGTTTTCAGCATAGAGATTATGTGGAGGGATTGATATGTTTGGATTGATTTTGCAGATAATTTCAAATATTTTTTATTTTGCTTTGCATGTGACAAATTCGGGCTCTTTTCCGAAACCTCTGCCGCCCGAAGAAGAAAAAAAGCTCACAGTTCTTTGCGAACAGGGCGATGAAGCGGCAAAGAAAAAACTTATCGAACACAATTTGAGACTTGTGGTCCATGTAATAAAAAAATATTACAACACAAACGCCGACCAGGAGGATTTAATTTCAATCGGCACAATTGGGCTTATTAAAGGGATTTCGTCGTTCAAAAGCGAAAAAGGAATAAAACTTGCAACATACGCCTCACGCTGTATTGAAAATGAAATCCTGATGTATTTTCGCAGCCTGAAGAAAACCGCGCAAGATGTTTTTATCAACGATTCGATAGATGTCGACAAAGACGGAAATTCTCTCACATTGCTTGATGTTGTTGCGGATAATGTTAATATCGAACAGGATATTGAAACTACAATATGCTGTGAAAAACTTGCCGATTTCATTGAAGAAGCATTGAACGAACGCGAAAGAATGATAATAAAATTAAGATACGGTATCGGCGGAGAGAGCGAAATGACACAAAGAGAAGTGGCATCATTGCTCGGAATTTCAAGGTCGTATGTTTCGCGAATTGAAAAGAAAGCGCTGTCGAAATTGTATTCCAAGTTCGAAAAGTGCGAATCAAAAAATTGATTTTAAAAATAAAAGATGCAACATAGTTATCGTTGCATCTTTTAAATCAATCAATCTCAACTGCGACTTTTTCGCCGTTGCGGTTTGCAACAGCGCGCATAACAGTGCGAATTGATTTTGCAATTCTGCCCTGTTTGCCGATTACCCTGCCCATATCGTTTTCCGCGACATGGAGGTGGTACACAATTATACCCTCTTCATTGGGCTCGTCAACCGTGATTGAAATTTGTTCAGGGTCTTCAACAAGACCGCTGACAATTGTTTTGAGTAACTCGGTCATAATTACACCTCGTTCAAGAAAGATATAAAACGGATATTAACAATTAAGTTATATAATGCCGTTCTTTTTAAGAAGAGCCTTAACGGTATCGGTCGGCTGTGCGCCGTTCTTTATCCATTTTTTAGCTGCTTCACCGTCAATCTTGACAGTTTCGGGATTAGTCATAGGGTTGAAATAGCCAAGTGTTTCAATGCAGCGACCGTCTCTCGGGAAACGAGAATCGGCAACTACGACACGATAAAAAGGAGCTTTCTTTGCACCCATACGACGAAGTCTGATTTTTACTGCCATTCTTTACACCTCCAACAAATAAGTTTATTTAAAAGTTAAGTTATCGCTTAACTTAAAAAGCAAATTAGAATTTAAACCCGGGCGGCATACCGGGGAATCCTCCCCTGCCAAACTTTTTCTTTCCGGAATTTGAATTCATCAATTTGAACATTTTTTTCATCTGGTCATATTGCTTGACAAGTTTGTTGACCTCTTCAACCGAAGTTCCGGAGCCTGCCGCAATTCTGCGCCTTCTTGAAGCATTCAGAATATCGGGCTTTGCGCGTTCTTTCTTTGTCATTGAAGTTATAATTGCTTCAACCCTCAGCATTTGGCGGTCATCAATATCAACATCACGGATTTGTTTTTCAACACCCGGAATCATTGAAAGAATTGATTTGAGGGAGCCCATTTTTTTGATTTGTTTAAATTGCGCCAAAAGGTCGTTCATATCAAAGCGATTCTCTTCAAGTTTTTTGGCGGCTTCCATTGCTTCTTTTTCGTCGATTTTGCTTTCGACGGTTTCAATAAGCGAGAGAACATCGCCCATACCGAGAATTCTGGACGCCATACGGTCGGGGTGGAATTCCTGAAGTTGGTCCATTTTTTCGCCGACGCCGACGAATTTTATGGGTTTTCCCGTGACCGCTTTGACGGACAATGCAGCACCGCCTCTTGTGTCACCGTCAAGTTTGGTGAGTATAACACCGTCTATTTCAAGTTTTTCGTTAAACGCTTTTGCGATGTTAACAGCGTCCTGACCGACCATTGAATCGACAACAAGCAGTATTTCATTCACTTCAACCGCTTTCGTGATTCTTTGAAGTTCCGCCATCAGTTCCTCATCAATGTGGAGACGGCCGGCGGTATCGATAATCATATAATCATTGCCGTAATCCCTTGCCCATTTAACAGCTTCAACGACGGTTTTTTCAGGCTTTTGAGTTCCCCTTTCGAAAACCGGAACATCAATCTGTTTTCCGAGGACCTTGAGCTGGTCAATGGCAGCAGGTCGGTATATATCGCAGGCAACCATCAAAGGTCTGTGACCCTGTGATTTGAGAAGTTTTGCAAGTTTTGCGGAATGGGTGGTTTTACCGGAGCCCTGAAGACCGCACATCATAATAATTGTGGGGATTTTTGAAGCGGTTTTTATCGCAGAACTCTCTCCGCCCATAAGAGCGATAAGTTCGTCTTTCACTACCTTGACAACCATTTGAGGAGCGGTGAGACTTTCGAGAATGTTTTCACCAACGCATTTTTCAGTGCATCTGTTTGTGAAATCTTTTGCGACTTTATAGTTAACATCTGCCTCGAGGAGAGCCAAACGGACTTCGCGCATTGCTTCTTTAACATCAGAAGCCGACAATTTACCTTTTCTTCTTAAATTCTTAAAAGCGGCATTAAGTTTGTCAGAAAGATTTTCAAAAGCCATTTTCGCACTCCTTTCATCAATATATGTTGTCGATAATTTCTAAGAGGCGTTTTTTTTCGGTGTTGTTTGACATTGTGTCCGAAAATTCACGCAATTTTTCAACCGTTGCAAGCAAATGCAACTTTTCTTCGGCTTCCGCCAAAAAGCGTTCCGCCCTTTTAATGTTGTTGCTGACACCCTGACGGGTTATGCCCTCATTTTCGGCAATTTCGGAAAGCGAAAGGTCATCTTCATAATAGCAACTGATAATGTCAAATTGTTTGGACGGCAGAAGTTCGCCGTAGCAATCAAGCAGCCTTAAAATTTGCGGGTTTGAAGCCAAAGTGCCCGACCTCCAAAACAATTTTTGCCGAATTCACATCAACAGGGTTTATTATACACTATAAAAAACAGTCTGTCAAGTTTTTTTCTTGACAGACTGAAATTATTTGAAATCCCCTGTTAATCACGATTTGATTTTAATTTCATCGCCGTCGGAAGTAAGCGACATCGTGAGCGGACCTTCAACATCTCCGTCGATTATAATATCAACAATTTTATCCTCAATTTCGCGGCGGATAATCTTTCTGATATTTCTTGCTCCGCTGCGTGAAGAATCACACTTGTCTGCAATATAGTTTGTGACCGATTTGCCATATTCAAGCGTGATGTTTTTATCCGATAGCGATTCTTTAAGTTCATTGAGCAGAAGCACAGAAATTTTAACAAGGTCATCGTGCTTTAAGGTGTTAAAGGCAACGATTTCGTCCACTCTTCCCAAAAATTCAGGTCTTAAAAATTCGCTCAGAGCATCGATTGATTTTTGTTTGTTTGAAGAACTGACGGTTTTTCCGAATCCGAGCAGGGATTCGCCGCTTTCACTTCCCGCATTTGATGTCATCACGATAACGGTGTTTTCAAAATTCACAGTTCTTCCCTGTGAATCGGTAATTCTGCCGTCGTCAAGAATTTGCAAAAGAATATTAAGCACATCAGGGTGCGCTTTTTCGATTTCGTCAAACAAAATAACGCTGTAAGGCTTTCTGCGAACGGTTTCGGTCAGGCGGCCGGCCTCTTCATACCCGACATAACCGGGAGGCGCGCCGATGAGTTTTGCAACAGAGTGTTTCTCCATAAATTCCGACATATCAAAGCGCACAAGCGTTTCGGGCGTGTCGAAAAGTTCGTCTGCCAACACTTTGACAAGTTGGGTTTTTCCAACACCGGTGGGACCGACAAAAATAAACGACGCAGGTCTTCTGTGAGATGTTATTTGAACGGTTGAGCGGCGAACACCGTTTGCGACGGCTTTGACCGCCTCGTCCTGCCCGATTATTTTCTCTTTGAGCCGTTCTTCAAGATGCGAAAGTTTTTTAAGACTGCTTTCCTTGATTTTAACGGCAGGAATTCCCGTCCAGAGTTCAATGACTTTTGCAAGGTCATCAATTGTCACATTGTTGTTTGAAGCAGGTACATAAAGTTCACTTGCTTTATCCTGATATTTTGCGATATCGGATTTGATTTCGGCGATTTTTTCATAATCGGGATTGTCGACATTTGCTTCAAGTTTTTCAAGGTTTTCGCTCAAAGAAGCGATTTTTTTGTTGACAACATAAAGTTCATCAACCGATTTGTTTCTGAGCGACGCACAGGAACAGGATTCGTCCAAAAGGTCAATCGCCTTGTCGGGCAAAAATCTGTCGGTTATATATCTTTCCGACAGTCTGACAGCGTCAATGAGCAAATTGTCGGGTATTGTCACATTGTGATACCCCTCATAATACCCCTTGATTCCCCTGAGAATATCAATTGTGTCCGCAACCGACGGCTCTTCGACCATAACAGGCTGAAAACGACGCTCAAGAGCCGCATCCTTTTCGATATATTTTCTGTATTCATTGAATGTTGTGGCGCCGATAACCTGTATTTCTCCCCTTGAAAGTGCGGGTTTCAGAATGTTTCCTGCGCTCATTGAGCCTTCGGAATCTCCGGCACCGACTATGTTGTGTATTTCATCAATAAACAGAATAATATTTTTTGCTTCTTTAACCTCGTCGATAAGCCCTTTAATTCGGCTTTCAAACTGACCCCTGAATTGAGTTCCGGCAACAAGACCCGTAAGGTCAAGCAAGCAAATTTCTTTATCCGCCAGGCGCGATGATATATCACCGTCGGCAATTTTTATTGCAAGTCCCTCTGCGATTGCCGTTTTGCCGACGCCCGGCTCACCGATAAGGCACGGATTGCTTTTTGAACGGCGCGACAATATCTGAATCGTCCTGTAAAGTTCACGCTCGCGGCCGATGACGCGGTCAAGTTCGCCGCGTTTAGCTTTATCGGTCAGATTTGTGCAGAACTGCTCAATATATCTGCGCCTTTTTGTTTTCTTCTTTTCCGACTTGTCCTTTGTTTGCTCTTTCTTTTCGCCGTCTTTTTTTGAAGATTCGGTGTTATCGGCAGACTGTTGTTTGCCGAGATTCCCGAAAACATTGGCAAACGGAAATGTCGCGGCACCGCCGAGAGAAAAGGCGTTTTCACCGTCTTCATCATCAGGGTCGCCGCCCATAATATCCATAAGCTGGTCGCTCATCGCTTCAATATCATCGTCCGAAATGTTCATTTTTTCAATCATATCGGTTATAGGTTTTATTCCTGATTCTTTTGCACAAATAAGGCAAAGGCCCTTTTGTTCGGAAAGATTTTCTCCCTGAACTTCCTGAAAGAAAACAACCGCCGGCCGCTTTCCGCATTTTGAACACATTTTCATTAAGATTTCTCCCTGATAGAAAAATACTTCTAAGCCCTAAAACTTCGGCTTAAAGGTCATTATAC
>CAVDRT010000103.1:0-3793 GCA_963611445.1 bacterium | reverse complement strand
AGCGAGCCGCACCGCGTTGTCACAAACGGTATGAGTTACAGCAAAAGAAACGGGGAAAATTCGAACAGCGCGCTTTTGGTGGGTGTGGATTCGTCGGATTTCGGCTCCGACCACCCGCTGGCAGGCATTGCTTTTCAGGAAAAAATCGAAGAAGCGGCATATAACGCCGCCAAAGGACAAGTTCCCGTTTGCCAAACCGTCGAAGATTTTTTGAAGAAAATGCCGTCTGTTTCGCACAGCACGGTTAAACCCACCGCAGAGCCGTCGCCTGTTTACGGCAGTATTGATGAAATCCTGCCGCCGTTTGCCGCCGATTCTTTGCGCGAGGCACTGCCGCTGCTTGACAAGAAACTTCCCGGCTTTGCAGACCCCGGCGCACTGCTCACAGGGCCCGAAACACGCAGTTCCTCACCTGTTCGAATGACAAGAGATGAGGATTTTCAATCGTCCGTTCGGGGCATTTTCCCGACGGGAGAAGGGGCGGGATATGCCGGCGGAATAATGTCTGCGGCGGTCGACGGAATAAAAGCCGCCGAAAAAATCATTGAAATCTGCAACGCTTAAGGTCGGCAAAAGCAAACCGCCGGCACAATCAAACAGCAAACAACCGAACTCTCAAAAATGAAAGTTCGGTTGTTTTTTTGTCTTTATGCTCCGGTGCGGATTTTTTCCTCTTTTGATGTCAAAAACACAAAACCGCCGTCGGCAAAATCGACTGTGACTTCACCGTTTGCAATGTCTGCGGCGATTATTTTATCGCCGAGAGGCTCTTCAATTTCTTTTTTGACGACCGCCCTCACATTTCTCGCACCCTTTTCCGATTTGACGCCGTCTGCCGCAAGTTTTTGAAGTGCACGAGGTGAAACATTGAGAGCCACACCTATTTCGGCAACGCGTTTTTTGAGCCTTTCAATTGCGATTTGGGTTATTTTTGAAATATCATCTTCATTCAGCGAATTGAAAAGCACAACATCGTCCACCCTGCCGAGAAATTCGGGGCTGAACTCATTTTGCAATTGTGCAAGCACCTGCGTTTCCGCCGTTGACCGCACACCCTCCCCGCTTGCCGCAAAACCGAGCAGCGATTTTTTGCCCGACAAATATTCAGCGCCGATATTTGATGTCATTATTATAATTGTGTTTTTAAAATTCACTTCCCGACCCGATGAATCGGTCAGTTTTCCGTCGTCCAATATCTGCAAAAAGAGGTCGTAAACATCGTGATTCGCCTTTTCGATTTCATCAAAAAGCACCAGTGAATACGGCTTTTGACGGACTTTTTCGGTGAGCCTGCCCCGTTCCTCAAATCCGACATAACCGGGCGGCGAGCCTATAAGTTTCGAAACCGAATGAGGCTCGGCATATTCGGACATATCAAACCTCAAAACGGCTTTTTCATCACCGAACATCGCCTCTGCCAACGCACGGCAAAGTTCCGTTTTTCCAACCCCTGTCGGGCCCGTGAAAATCATTGAGCCAAGCGGTCTGTTCTTTTCCGCAAGTCCTGCCCTTGCTCTTCTGATAACTCGGCTGACGGTTTTCACGGCGTCTTCCTGACCCACAACACGCTTTGAAAGTTCCTCTTCAAGTGACGCTAATTTGCTGCGCTCGCTCAAAGTGAGTTTCGAAACGGGAATTGAGGTCATCTCGGAAACAAGCTCGGCAATATCCGTTTCACAAACCGCCGAAAATCGAGTCGGTGCCTTTTCGCCGCAACCCGAAAACGGTGTCTTATTCTCCGGCAATTGAGCAACCGCAAGTTTGAAATCGCCGTTTCTCAAAGCCGCGCTCACCGCGCTGTCAGCCGCCCGCGGGCAGGCAGTGTTTTTGCTCTTTGTATGCGTCAGATTTTTAAGGCGCACTCTCGCCGCCGTCTCGTCCATCAAATCAATTGCTTTATCGGGCAGGAATCTGTCGTTTATATACATTTTTGAATATTTGACGGCAACCTTAAGCGCACCATCGGTTATTTTCACGCCGTGGTGTTTTTCGTATTTTCCCCGTATCCCTTTTAATATTGTGAGCGTCTCTTCCGCCGTCGGCTCTTTGACGGATACAGGTTGAAATCTCCTTTCAAGCGCCGAATCGCCCTCGATGCATTTGCGGTATTCCGCGGTGGTGGTGGCACCGATGAGGCGCAGTTCTCCCCTGGCGAGAGCCGGTTTTAAAATATTTGCGGCATCCGTTGAGCCCTCCGCCGAGCCTGCCCCGACTATATTATGCACTTCATCGATAAAGAGAATAATGTTCCCTGCCCTTTTCACTTCATCAATGACCGCTTTAATTCGCTCTTCGAAATCACCGCGGTATTTTGTTCCGGCAACAAGGCAAGTGAGGTCAAGCATTACAAGCCGCCTGCCGAGCAACGGCTCGGGCACGCAGTTTTGAAATATTTTAAGCGCCAAACCCTCAACCACCGCGGTTTTTCCGACACCCGGCTCACCGATGAGGCATGGGTTGTTTTTGGATTTTCTGCAAAGAATACCCATCGTTCTCAATATTTCCTTTTCACGGCCGATAACACCGTCAATTTGTCCGCGGGCGGCTTTTGCCGTCAAATCGACCGAATATCGGTCAAGGCAGGGTGTTTTCACATTTTGGGCAGCGGCTCTCCCGTGACTTTCCCAAATTCCGGCAGCCTTGCCGGACATATATATTTGATTGGCAATTTCCCCTGTATCGGCACCGAGTTTTGACAATATTTTAACGGCGAAATTGTCTTCCTCTTTTATAAGGCAGGCAAGCAGCATTTCACTTTTTGCAAGCGTGTTTTCGGACATTGCGATTCCGAGAGCCGAATCGACCGCTCGGCAGGCGCGCGGAGTGAATTGGTCGGGTGTCAGCAATGTCGGGCTCCCCCTGCCGATGGATTTTAAAATCTGTATTTCTATTTTCGTGTTTGTAATTTTGTTCCTTTTGAGTATTTCCGAGGCACCCGAATTTTCGGCAAGCGACAGTCCGAGCAATATGTGTTCGCTCCCGACATAACTGTGCCCAAGTTCGCCCGCACACCGGACGGCAAAATTAAGCGCCAGGTTTGCGTTTTGTGAAAATCCGTTGAAATTATATTTCATAAGCACCTCCGGTTTGACTGCGCCCGGTCAAATGAGCGAAATCAGGGTCTCCTTAACAATAGTTGCTCTGATTTTATCACGCTCGGACGGCATAATTTGTCGCATAACGGAAGCTGAAACAGCCGAAGATATAATTTTTGCCGCTTCTTTTGAAATTGTTCCGTTATGTACGCAGTTGTCAAGCAAAACTCTCACGCTCAATTCGTCAATGGAATCTCCGAGAGAGTTGACTATGTGCATAAGTTTCCCCATTTTCCCGAGAGATACGCGGGTGATTCTGATAAATCCGCCGCCGCCTCG
This sequence comes from bacterium, assembly GCA_963611445.1. Lineage (GTDB taxonomy): Bacteria > Bacillota > Clostridia > Oscillospirales > Acutalibacteraceae > CAVALG01. Next base: position 419 of record CAVDRT010000103.1, on the reverse strand, counting down.
GCGGCTTTTGACCACATATCCGTGTTCGGGTGTAAATCTCGTTGAAATGACATAGTTTATTTGACTCGGCGCGCAGCCCATTTCTTTCGCCAAATCATTTCTCCCGATTATCGCCGAATTATCATTTGATTCATCGATAATTCCGACAATTTTCTTTGCAATGTCATCACTCAGCATAAAATCCCCCATAATTTTTAATCACAAGGTAATTTTATCACAAAGTCAGTTAAAGTCAAATCTTTTGGGTGAGGTTTTTCCCCCGAAACCGTTCGTGCGGTTTGGAAGTTTGCACCGCATCAATCGGTAAGCCCGATTCCTCTTTAAAAATAATCTCGTTTTCCTTTTCCTTTAAATCAAAAAAATCGTCCCGTTGCATTTATATCCTCTTTTCAAACGCAATATTCGGCGGCTGATACCCG
>CAVDRT010000102.1:0-5929 GCA_963611445.1 bacterium | reverse complement strand
CCGCAACAGCCGGCAGAAAGCAAAGTTGATTTTAACTCTTCGGAACTTCGTCAATGGCCCTGCCAGATAAGGCTTGCGGCAGTGAACGCCGAATTCTTCGACGACGCAGAACTTCTCATTGCCGCCGATTGCACGGCATATGCCTATGCCGATATTCACCGTGATTTTATGCGCGGCAAGATAACGCTTATCGGCTGCCCGAAACTCGATGATATTGATTACAGCGAAAAATTGACCGAAATTCTTAAAAACCACAACATCAAAAGCGTAACAGTTGTCAGAATGGAAGTCCCCTGCTGCGGCGGAATAGAAAACGCCGTGCGCCGCGCTCTCCAAAACTGCGGAAGACTTATCCCGTGGCAAACAGTCACCGTCACAATCGACGGAAAAATTCTTAATAAAAGTTTTTAACCGTGCTGACAAAGCCAAACTTAAAGCGTCCGTTTCACAGCGGGCGCTTTTGCTTTTGTCGGTGACAGCCATTGGAAACCCAACACCACGCGAATAACACTTTTCTTTTTCCGACATATAATATATCGTGACATTTTGAAGGGTGCGGGTGAAAGTGTCGAATGACCTATCTCTCTACCCCAAAAAGGAGAATTTGAATGTTAGATATATTACAACCTGATCGTGAGCCGGAGACCGCCGGATTTTCACAGACAAAACTCGACGAACTCCCTCTCACTATTGCATATGTTCCTTTTCAGCCGTTTGCCGAAAGATACGATCCCCGCACGGCACTTAAAAGAGGGACTTTGTTTAAAAATCTTGACAAGCCCTTTGAGGGTAAGTTTGTGGGGGGAACAATGTGAAAGACAGAAAAGAATTGCTTAACAATTTATCGGAAGCGCAGTTTGCATCTTGGGACACACATCTGTTTCTTGACACCCACAAATCAAACAAAGAGGCTTTTTCGGAACTTCAATCATATCTCAAAAAAGCAAACGCCGCGCGTGAAGCATATGAAGAAGAATTCGGACCGCTCAGCCCCTCCGATATATACGGCGAAACAAGTTTCGAATGGCTTTCAGCACCCTGGCCGTGGGAAAGGAGCGCGAATAAATAATGTGGCAATATCAGAAAAAACTGCAGTATCCGATAAATATTAAAAACCCAAACCCGAAACTGGCGACAATTATTTCCGAGCAATACGGCGGCTCCGACGGCGAACTCGGGGCAAGCCTGCGTTACTTAAGTCAGCGCTTTTCAATGCCCTACCCCGAGCTTAAAGGTTTGTTGACCGACATTGCGACTGAGGAACTGGCGCATCTTGAAATGGTTGGAACGCTGATGTACCAATTGACAAGGAATTTGAGCGAAGAGGATATTAAAACCGCCGGCTTTGATTCATATTTCGTTAACCACACCACAGGCGTTTATCCGTCAAGTTCGGCAGGAGTTCCGTTCAACGCCGCCTGTCTTGCAGTCAAAGGTGACCCGATCACCGATTTGCACGAGGATTTGGCAGCAGAACAAAAGGCAAGAACCACCTATGATAATATTCTTCGCTTTTGTTCCGACGACCCCGATGTGCGAGATGTGATAAGGTTCTTGCGGCAGCGCGAAGTTGTTCATTATCAGCGTTTCGGCGAGGGGCTCAGAATTGTTGAAGACAAACTGAACTCTAAAAACTTTTATGCTTTCAACCCGGCTTTTGATACAAAACCGCAAGTTAAACAATAAACTGCCGAAATCGCGAAAAACGCAGTCTGCAAAATTTGCAGACTGCGTTTTCAGGTTGTTTCTTTTTGTATATTAAGCATTTGCGGATTATGAAATTATATCAAAGACAATAGCGGTTGCAATTCCGCCGACAATTACATAAAGTGCAAGCTCTTTGATATTACTCTTGTTCATTATTTTCACTTGTTCTTTCACTGATGATGTACCTCGGGCGGTGTTTCACCTCCAAATATATCTTTCCGATATATTCACCGATAATTCCGAGAGAAACAAGTTGAATTCCGCCCATAAGGCAAACAATGCAGATAATGCTTGCCCATCCGCTGACAGTGCCTCCGACAAAATGGGCAATAATCGCCCAAATGACACCTATGAAGCTCAAAATTGAAACAACAATCCCCAAAAGTGAGATAATCCGCAACGGCTTAACGCTGAGGCTTGTGATACCGTCAAAAGCAAGAGAAATCATTTTGCCGAATGAATAATGGCTCTTTCCTGCCAATCTTTCACGACGGTCGTAATACACACTTGTGCTGTTGAAACCGACAAGCGGCACCATACCGCGCAAAAACAGGTTGACCTCTTTATAATCGGCAAACTTTTGCAGGACCTTTGATGAAATCAAGCGGTAATCGGCGTGGTTATAAACAACCTCCGATCCCATAAAATTGAGGAATTTATAAAAAACTTGCGCCGTCACCCGTTTAAAGGTTGAGTCTGTATCTCTGTTATTCCTGACGCCGTACACTATTTCATAACCCTCGTGATATTTTTGTACCATCTGTTCCATAGCGGAAATATCATCTTGTCCGTCACAGTCTATAGATATAGTTATTGTACATTTGTCTTTGGCCTCCATAAGGCCGGCAAGAACCGCGTTTTGGTGTCCTCTGTTCCTGCTCTGCCTTATTCCGATAAAGGCGTCGTTTTTATCGGACAAATCTGTTATAATTTGCCATGTTCTGTCCTTGCTGCCGTCATCAACAAACATAATTTTACTTTCATCGGCAACAAGGTTTGCCGCTTTGAGTTTATTCAGTTCTTCCAAAAATTTCGGTGCCGTAATAGGAAGAACTTTTTCTTCATTATAACACGGAATTATCACATACAAAGTCGGATACATATCTGTCCTCGCTTACAGTTACTTAACTATGTTGACATCAAGACGGTTGAACGGAATTTCGATTTTGTGTTCTTCCAAAACAGCACGCACAATCTCGAGTGCTTCCAATCTCCGCCTTTTTTTGAATTCGGGGCTGCAATGCATTGTAAGACGATAGAAAATACCGCTGCCGCCGAACTCCTGAATTCCGACAAAATCACAGGATTTTACATTCGGCATTTTCTCAATGCGTTTGCAAATCTCAAGACATGCGCTTTTCACATCTTCCGCACTCACGGAATACGGAACCGGCACCAAAATCGGTGCCCAATCGGACATCAGTTGTATTTCGGAAATATTGCGGTTGCTGACGCTCACCTTATTCCCCGTATTAACATCAAGAATTTTGGTCGCTTTCAGGTTAAACTCCGTCACTCGTCCCTCAATTTTATCTCCGTTCGACGGGTTGTATTCAACCATATCGCCGATTTTGAAAAAGTCGTCAAACATAATGTTTGCACCGTTTATGATATCCTTGAGCAAATCTTCAAGCGCAAAGCCGACGACAACACCGGCGACGCCGAGACCCGTGATAAGCGAAGTGACATTGATTCCGTTTATCTGCAAAACGGTGAGCACGCCGATGACCGCAATTATATATTTAATAACATTTTGACCGAATTTCAGATTGGCGATTTTTCGCTTATCTTCGGGGCGGAAGTGACCGAGTCCTTTTTTTACCAGAGCCCAAACCGCAAGGCATACGGCAATCACCGCCAACGATACCCATGGTTTTGCGGTCAAAAGATAGTTTTTTATGCTGTTCATAAAATGCACCTGCCGAAATCTGTCCGAAACAAAAGCCGTTCACTTGAAAGAGAACAGCTTGTGTTTTTGCGAAACGATTTTTTACATTAAGCAATTATCTCACAGTGAATTTGAAATGTATTTTTCGGTCGTCAAAACGGTATTTTTTCATAAGCCAGGTGCCGCACGAAGCCGAGCCGATACCTGAATCTTTATAATCTATTCTCACATTGGTGAACTTTGATTTGTGAAGTTCATCGGTATGATTGGCGTTGTGAATATCCATAACATCGTGATGCAAAACCGAAATTTCCATTGTGTCGTCTGCGCGGAATTCAAACGAATTGTCAATCAAAAGTTCCTTTGTGTTCCAATGGTTGCCGTGTTCCTGCGGTCTGACATAATTGACATATTCGCGGTCAGCGTCGCTTTCGTGCCAGTCAACCGTTGAGCAATGGTGAAGGTCGCAATAACTTTCAAGCGGACCCGAGCCGAAATATTTGAATTTGCTGTCCTCATACGGCAGTTTGAATTCAAAGCCGAGGCGCGGCATAAAGTTTTCGCCCTCGATTTCGTGCATCTCACCGTCTAAGGTATATGTTATTTTGCCGCTGCCGTCAACATCGATTTTGAGTTCGTATCTGACTATCGGCTCGCGCGAAACACCGGCAAGGCTTGCTTTGATTTTCAAGTCCCCGTCCCCGACGGTAACATCATAGATATGATTATAAAGAAGTTCGAGATTTTCGCCGCCCCACGGGCTCAAATGCGTCCAGCGCCAGACAAGGTGCCGCTCGTTGTCGGTTGTGGCTCTCATCATAGTAAGGCGCACGGGTGCCGCTATTCTTTCTTTACCGCCGACATTCAAACTTGTGAAATTGCCGAGGTGCTTTGAGAAGATATAACTAAAGTTGTCACCCTTAAAATAAACATTGAATTCATCTTCGCTGACTGCGGCGCGGGTATCCGCAGACGAAACTCCCGCCTTTTCGGAAGGAACTTCAACCTGAAGTTTTCCGATTTCTTCGCCGTCTTTTGAAATGAGATAAACCGTTAAATAACAACCGAGGTTTGATTTTTTCGGGAAACGGTTTTTGGGGGTTATTTCGGCGGTTTCAAGCGGTTTTATATCAAGATTGACTGTTTTATCCTCAATTGTTTCGCCGTCTGCCCGCATTACATAACGGATATTGTATTCTGACAGATTGGTAAACGAAAACCAGTTTGTTATATGTATTTTCTCACCGTCAAACTCAAATCTGTAAGGGGCGTACGCCGCTTTAACTTCATAACTCCCCGCTTTAAACGAACGGTCGGCAAAAACCATACCGTCACAGCAGAAGTTCGAATCGTTGGTTTCTTCGCCTTTAAAATCTCCGCCGTACTTCTGAACGCCGTTTTCAACCACAACATGGTCTGCCCATTCCCAAATGCAGCCGCCCGCAAAATTGGGGTGTTTAAGAAACAGTTCGTTATAATCCCAAAGGTCGCCGGGGCCGTTGCCCATTGCGTGAGAATATTCGCAAAGGAATATCGGGATTTTAAGTTCGGGGCAGCCTTCCGGCAATTCCCCTGCCGCCCATTTTTCGAGGTCTTCGGGTTTTATGTACATATGTGAAAACAAATCAATATAATCGCAAACACATTCTCTTGAAGAGTCTTCACAGTGGCGAAGCCTTGACGGGTCGTTTTCGGTCAGCCATTTAAGCATTGTTTGATGATGTTTTCCGTAGCCCGATTCGTTGCCTGTTGACCAAACAATAATCGAGGGGTGATTTTTATCCCTTTCATATGTTCTGACCAGTCTTTCCATATAAAGCGGCTCCCACTCGGGGCGATTTGCAATCCAATTGGGGTCATTGACATCAGCGTGATTTCCGACAGGGTATGCGATATGCTCCATTCCGTGAGTCTCAATGTCGTTTTCAAGTATAACATAAAGACCGATTTCATCGCAGTAATCAACAAACTTCGGCGACGGCGGATAATGCGCCGTACGGACGCAGTTGATGTTGAGGGATTTCATCAATTTAAGGTCTTTGATAATTTCTTCATCGGTCATACACCAGCCGTTTTTCATTGAAGAATCGTGATGATTCACGCCTTTGAGTTTTATGGGAGTTCCGTTTAGTTTCAAGACGCTGTCTTCGATTTCAACTTTTCTGAAACCGACATTTTGGGTGATGATTTCGCCGACTGACGAGAATACTGCTTTATAAAGATACGGTTTTTCAGCGTTCCATAAAACAGGTGTGTCAACGGTTATCTGTGCCCGTCCGCCGACTGTCGAAGCCGTTCCGACAGTCTTGCCGTTTGCGTCATTAAGGACAATAT
>CAVDRT010000101.1:0-3464 GCA_963611445.1 bacterium | reverse complement strand
TCTCTTCCCTGCTTTTGCGCCGCGCCAGGCGGTTTTTATGTCCGCTGCGGCAACAGTCAACTGAGCGTATTTTCTAAGTAATTCGCTGCCGCTTTCTTTCGAAAACCTCAAAATTGCTTCAAGTGCCGCGCGGTCGATAATTACATCTATCATTTGCCCGTCGCGGCTCTCGGCAGCAATTTCATATGCCGATTTTGCGGTTTCACGCATATATGGCGGTAATGATTCGAAATCTTTGTTTGTGATGAAAGAAACCAGGGCTTCACAATCCATCTCGCACGGAAATATATAATATTTTTTCGGGTCAATGCCAGAGACAAGCGCTTTTATCGCTGCTTTAAGGTTGTGGAAATCATTTTTGACGGTGAACACTTTCAAAAAACTTTTGTCCGGGAGTAGATCGTCCGCAAACCGATAATTTTCTTCGGCTTCACGGTTGAGCATATCGGATATGCTCATATTATCCGGTATTTCGTAACCTTTTGATAAAAGAAACGCCTTGATTTCTTCAGTGTTTTCGGCATTTATAAGCGAAAGCATCTGTTGTTTGTTAAAAAGGGTGTTTTCAAGCTGGCGAACTTTTGCCACTGCAAAAGCGTAGTCTGTATCTCTCACGGCTTTCTTCCTCCCCTTTTAATTTACGAACAGCACCTTGGCTGCCGTATCTTTCAGGCGGTCGGCTTTTGACGCTGCAATAGCCGAAAAACTGCAGTTTATTTCAATATCGCCGTATTTAAGTATGAATCCGCCGTCGATATCCGCACCGTCGGGGCAGACGGTGAGTTTTCCCGAACTCAAACTGCCGTTCACGCAGTTTATGAAATCGGGCGGTAATCGGTTTAAGTCGCGGCTGTTCAAAAGCAGTTCGCCGTCTTTTGCCTCGGCATTTGATTTTACCAGGCGCTGCAAAAGTTCAAAATATTCATCGTCGGGTAAATTTTCGAGCGTTTTAACCGCTGTGTTTATTGCTTCGTATATGCACTCTACCCGTGTATTTAACAGCGTTTTGTTCTTAACGGAAATCGCAGCCGATTGGGCGGCGTTTGCAATAATGCGGCACCGCTCCTCCGTTTCGGACATATGCGAATCATAGTCATTTCTTGCCTGCGCCTTCGCGTCCGATATTATCTTTTCTGCACTTTCGCGTGCCTCTTGCCGAGCAGCTTTTGCGCGTGTATCCGACTGTTCGTCAATGGTTGAAATTATTTTTTCCAAACCGTTCATTGTGTTTTTACTCCTGACATTCAGTTTAAAATATCACATTTTAACATTGTAGATTATCAAAATGGAAATAAGGAGCGCAAGAATTGCATATGTCTCAACCATTGCCGCCATTATAACGCCTTTTCCGCTTTGTTCAGGTTTTTTTGCAACGATTCCGACACCTGCCGCCGCTGCTCTTCCCTGCGCGATGCCTGAAAACAATCCGACAATGCCGATAGGCAGTCCTGCCGCTAAGAACATAAGACCCTGCCAGGTTGAAATGCTTGCCAAATTTCCGCCGAGCACGCCGACGCGGCTCAAAAGCAAAACAGCAGTTAAGAGGCCGTAAAGCCCCTGTGTACCCGGAAGCAACTGCAGGATAAGAACTTTGCTGAATTTTGACGGGTCGACCGAAACAACTCCTGCTGCCGCTTCACCTACAAGCCCGACGCCTTTTGCCGAGCCTATCCCTGCAAAGAGTGCGGCGATTACCGCACCGATTATCGCTAATGCCATTCCCAAGTTAATCATTGAAAACTTCCTCCTTGAATTTAATAAATTTTGTTTTAACAGACAACGGCTCGAATGCTCTGCCGCCGCCTTCGTAAAATTTCGAAAACAATTCAACAAACTGCAGTCTGTCGGTGTGAACATACGCGCCCAACAGGTTAATTGCGAGGTTTGCAATGTGCCCGACCACAAAAACAAGCGTGAGCATTATTGCTTTCACGACAAGATTCGAGGGCATTGCACCGATAAGGTTTATAACACCGGCAATACTGCCCGTTGCAAGCCCCAAAGCAAGCAGCCGCGAATATGAGAGTATATCGCTTAAATATCCTGTCGCCATATTATAAAGTCCGTAGAGTCCGCCGAAAATTCTCGCCAAAAAACTTTTCGAGGTTCTGCCCGAAGTCAGCACCACGAGAATAACGCCTGCCGCCGCAACATAAAGGCCGATTTTTGTGAGAACAGGTGAAACCGAAGTCAAAATCGAAGCACCGAGCGGTGCGGCTCCGATAATCGTTATATATATCGGAATGACCTCACAGACAGCGTCAAATTTTCTCCCTTGGCGCCATAAATTGACAAGATTTGCGCCGAGCCCCAAAAACAGGTGGCAAATTCCGAGCCCGAATGAAAAAAGCAGAAGTTTTATCGGGTCTGCAAGCGGCTCAAACCAAAGAGCCAGGCTGCCGATTTCTTTGCCGAAAAACTGTTTTGCGACAACCTGAACAATATCACCAAACCAACTTCCGAAAAGTGCACCCCAAAAGATTGTCGAAATCCCGCAATATTTAAACATAGTGAGTGTTTTTCTCATTTTTGTTTCGAGACCCAGTTTTTTAAGCGCAACAGTCGTGCCGAGCACAATCAATATTCCGTAACCTGCATCCGACAACATCATACCAAAGAACAAATAGTAGAAAAATGACATAACAGGCGTGGGGTCGAGGTCGTTTTTGCCGGGCAGCGAATACATTTCCGTTATCCCCTCAACAGGTGCGGAAAATCGACTGTTTTCAAGCAGTACCGGCACATCTTCGTTTGTCTCAGGGTCGGAAACGCTTATTGCAACGGTATATTTTCTCTCTAATTCGTCCGAGAGTTTCAAAACGCATTTTTGAGGAATATATCCCGTTATTATTATGGTTTCGCGAGTGAGCGCCAAACGGTTGAGCGCCGCATATTTATCGCATCTCATACCGAGATAATCAATCATAAACTTTATATCGTCGCGGTATTTTGCATATGAAATGATAAGATTGTGATTATCATCGATTGTTTTATTGTTATCCTCAATTTGCCCATTTATTTGCTTTGTTTTCTCGGCGGCGGTTGTGTCACAATCATCCGAAAACGGTGAAAAGCCGAGGTTTCTTAATGCGTCTGCCGCTTCGGCGGAGTCGCCCTTAAGCACAATCACGCAAATGTTTATTTGAGATTTGAGGGCACAAACTATATTAAGAACAGCGCTTTCGGGCAGTTTGCTTTGAAGTGCTTCTTTTGAAATGATTTCGGGTATGCTCCCGATAAAACAATCCGTATTTTCGGTGCCTTTAAATGTCGGCGGAATATCGAGCGGCAGCCAGAAAGACAGATTATCTTTTTGCAAAACAAGGCGTGAATTTTCATTTTCGGCGTCAATGCGGTTTTTTTCGAAATCCAAAATATCAGACGCCGATTTCATCACTTCTTCAAGTTTTTCCGCCCGTTTTCCGAAATCATGCTTTTCGATTTCCGTCCGACCCTTTATCATA
>CAVDRT010000100.1:0-3368 GCA_963611445.1 bacterium | reverse complement strand
GCAATAAATGTCTTGAAAAGTTCGCTTCCAAATCCCGAAACTGCCGTGCCGACGGCTTTTGCCGACAATATTCTGTCAAGGCGAGCAAGCATCGGCGGCGTTATATCGCGCGCCGTTCTGCAAAGTCGGCTTTTTGCCTGACCGTCTGACGAAAGCAGGGCAATCATAACCATTCTTCGCCCGACCGGCAAAACCTCCGCCCGTTTGATATATGCTTCTTCATTTGATGACGCCGAGATTATTGTCGGCAGCCCGGTTATGTCGGATAAAATCATTCCGGCGACCGACATCAAATGTTCAGGGTCATGCGACGCTTTTTCAAGCAAATTGTCTATTGAAGATTTCATATCGGCGCTGACCGGCTGCTTTTCCATTAAGTCGGCAACAAAGAAACGGTAACCGAGATTTGTCGGTATTCTGCCGGCTGAAGTGTGCGGTTGCTTGAGGTATCCCTCTTCGCTCAATTCGCTCATTTCATTTCGCATTGTGGCTGATGAAACGCCGAGGTCAAGCATTTCGCAAAGTGCTTTTGAACTGACCGGCTCGCCGTATCTGATATAACTTCGGATTATTTCGGCTAAGACCGCTTTTTTTCTCTCACTCAGTTCCATTGCCACACCGCCCTTCTATGTATTAGCACTCGAGCACATCGACTGCTAACAATTATTATAATACTACCGCTTTTTGGACCTGTCAATAGTTTTTTGCGATTTTTTGAAAATAGTTTGACTTTCCCTGACCTTTAGTGATTTTCGGACAAATTTTGCCCTTGTTTACACTTATATCAGGGCTTTTTGTTCGGATAAATTTGAATTTTTAACATAATTCTTTGCTCTCACAATAGTTTTTCCGCAGCAGTGGAGGAAATAAATGTTGTTTTTTTGAATTATTGCGTTATAATGTCTATATATGAAAACTAAAAGGTGTGCTGTTATGGATGACATTAAATCGGCTCTTAAAATGGGGGAGCAAAACGACAACATAAAGTGCATAATTGATGATATACTCTTAATCGATGAACAAGCGCGCAATCTCACGCGCGAAGCAATGGACGAGAGAATTCGCTCAAAAGATACCGTTGAAGCGCGCAAAAAAGAACTTGAAGAAAAATACCGTGCCGACGCCGAAGAAAAAATCGGCCGTTTTAAAGCGGCGCAGGCTCAAAAAGACGAAAGACTCTTGGCGGCGGCACTGCAAAACGAAAAAGCGGCGCTTGAACATATGAACGCTCTTGCGAAAGAGAAACACAACCTGTGGGTGGAGCAAATGACAAAAGGGATTTTAGACTGAGAGCCGTTCGCTTTTTAAAGGAAGGTGATAACCGTGAATCAGGCAGCGTCCAATTCGGTTATGTCTGTGTCAAGGTCAAGATACGGCCGCAGGATAAAAGAATCTGATTACCGCGCATTGGCATCGATGAAAACAATTGCGGAAATTGCCTCATTTTTAAAATCAAAAACGCATTACGGTGAAAGTCTTTCGGTAATCAGCGAATCGACAATTCACAGAGCAAACCTTGAATCAATGCTCAGAACGGCGTATTTTAACAATGTTTTTGATTTGTGCCGTTTTGAAAGGTCAATCGGCTCGGGCGTTTTTAATTATATTTTTGACCGCCACGAATTCCGCCTTTTTTTGAGTTACTTAATTTGTTTCATTTCGGGAAATCCGTCTAAGTTTTTGATTGATTTGCCGATGTCGCTCAATCGGCACTCGGAGATTGATTTTGAGAAACTTTCTTCAATAAGCGATAAAAACGAACTCGCCGACTGCATAGCCGGCACAAAACTTGCTTTGATAGCAGGGGATATACGGGCAGGCGATAAAATCGAACTTATCGCCATTGAATCAAAACTCAGAAGAACTCTTGTTGAAAATGCGCTTTCAAACATCAAAAAAGGCAATGTCAAAGGTGATTCAGAGGAACTGAAAAAATTGGTTTTACTGCAGTCGGAACTCAACGATTTTATTTTGTTGTACAGAGCAAAAAAATATTACGGCAGCACACCGCTTGAAATAAGTTCGCTCATTGTCGGCAAACAGTGTTTTATTCCTAAAAAAACTTTTGAAAAAATGGTGAACGCCGAGACCGCCGAAAAAGCAGTGGAATTGTTTATGTCAACCAAATACGGCAAAGAAGCAACCGAGCCGCTGACAAACGAGAATATCAATGCTTTCTGCAAAAAGTTTCTGCTTTCTTATACAACACGGCTTATTCATTTTTCGGTTGACCCTGCCGTTGTCACGCTTTCATATATTTTATATTCAGAAACAGAACTTAATAATTTGATAAATATAATAGAGGGAGTTCGCTATGAACTTTCGCCCGGTGAAATCGAGAAGGAAATTACCGTAATTTCAAAGTAAAGGTGGGAAGAAATTTGTCCGTTCAAAAAATGAAGGCGGTCAGTGTTGTCGGAAGGCTTTCAAAACTCGACGCTGTGATTGAAACTTGTCTGACTCTTGACTATTTTCACGCCGAATCCGCTTTGGATGTTTTGAATTCAACCTACGGTTTCAGCAAAATCTCGGCAAGCGGAAATGCCGCCGCAAAGTTTGAAAAAATCAACAGTCTTTTCAAACAGTTCGGCATACCGACCGATGATCTTTTGTCCGAGCCCGGGCATTTGTCCGACGAAAATATTGACCGAAAACTTGAAGAAATAGAGGTGGCGCTGTCAGGCGCGCAGAAAAAGCGTGCCGTCCTCACAAACGAAATTGCCGAACTTAACGAAAGCGTTGAACATCTCAAGCATTTCGAATCGCTTGATATTGATTTAGGCGCACTTTTCGATTGTGAATTTGTGAAAGTGCGTTTCGGCCGCCTCCCGATTGACAGTTATGCAAAATTTATGCACCACCAATCGGACGATGTGATGTTTTATGAGACATCACACGACGATATGTACTGTTGGGGAATGTATGTCACCCCTGTCAGAAAAGCCAAAGAGACTGACAGAATTTTCGCATCGCTTCTGTTTGAAAAAACCATTGTGCCCGACAATGTCGGAACGCCTGAGGAAATAATCGAAGGCTACCGCAAAGAAATTGCCGAAAAACAGGCAGAAATTGAAGAGTGCGACAAAGTGATAAACGATTATTTTGTCACACACGAAAAGGAGTGCCGGGCGCTCTATTCACAACTTAAATCCGAATGTGAAATGGAATCGGTCAGACAAATGGCGTGCGCGTATAACAATATGTTTATGCTGGTGGGATGGATACCAAAATCAAAAGCCGATGAATTTCAAAAAGCCGTCAGCCACTTAAAAAGAATATATGTTGAAATAAGTGAGCCTGAAGAAATGCCGAGTTTCACGCCGCCGACGAAATTGAAAAACAGTTTTCTTTTCCAACCGTTTCAATTC
>CAVDRT010000099.1:0-2720 GCA_963611445.1 bacterium | reverse complement strand
ATATACATAACATACAGCGTTGCGGCGGTCTTTTTCATTCGGGGAACCAGTTTCCCGACATCAGGTCCGGGGCTTTCGGCGCGCATAAGATGCATAGCAAATCCGCCGCTGTCAGAAACGGTCGGTGCAATCGCCAGGACGAAAACAAGAATCCCCATTCCGCCCACCCAGTGGCTGAAACTGCGCCAATATAGTATACCGTGTGACAGCGCTTCGACATCGGCGACAACCGAAGAACCCGTTGTTGTGAAACCGGAAACTATCTCGAAAAACGCATCAATAAACTTCGGTATTTCACGGGAAAGGAAAAACGGCAGTGCGCCGAGAAGGCTCATAACCGTCCAGCCGATTCCGACGCAGACAAGCCCTTCACGCGCATAAAATTTATGTTTCGCCTTACAGCAAATCAGATAAAGAATTGCAGCAATTATTGCGGTTATAAAAATAGCCGACGAAAAGCCTTTAACGGCTGCTGTTTCGTTTTCAAAAATGCTTATCAGTAATGCCGGAATCATAAAAATCGCTTCGACACACAAAATCATACTGATAAAACGGCCAATCATTTTATAATTCATATTCTCTACCCACTATGCAAATATGTCGTTAAGTTGATGAATAATATTGCTTCCGTTTGTGACAACCACAACGGTATCCCCTACATCAAATGTCGAATTGCCGCTCGGAATTTCGGTTTTTGAGCCGTGATTTATGCAAGCGAGCAGCACATTGGGCCGCAAACGAATATCCTTCAGTTGTTTGCCGCAGTTACGAGTCTGATTATCAACCAGGAATTCCATTGCCTCAATTTGCCCGTCGGCTATTGTGTGCATTGTGACGGCGCCTTCAACGGGATTTTGCATTGCTCTGACATACCTGACAATGCTGTGAGTGCAAAGTTCTTTCGGACAAATGACTTTCCCGATAGGCAAATCATACCACATATTGCTGTGTTCCATTCGGCTTATTTTGGTGATTATCTGCGGAATTTCACGATTCTTGCCGTAGATAGAAATTATCATATTGAGTTCATCAAAGCCGGTTGCCGAAACAAGCGCGTCACAATCCGAGCCGATTTCGCTTTCGAGCATATTTTGGTTGCTCGCGTCGCCGTAAATTATTGAAGCATTCGGAAGCAGTTCCGAAAGTTCGGTGCAGCGTTTATAGTTGCTTTCGATTATAGTCACGGATATATGGCTTTGTTCCAAATGCTTCGCAAGATAATAACTCACGCGTCCACCGCCGCAAAGTATAACTCTGTTCACGCGTTTGGTGATAAGTCCGAGATTGTTGAGAAGTTTTGTGAGTTGCGTTGTCGGGGCTGTGACAAAAACACGGTCGCCCGGTTGCAAAACAAAATTACCGTCCGGAGTTATCGCCTCACCGTTGCGCAAAACAGCGCAAACCAAAACCTTGCAGTTAACAATGGCGTCTATATCCGAAAGGGCGACATTGCAAAGTTTGCTTTTTTGGTCAATGCGGAGTTCGACAATCTCAACTCTTCCCTTTGCAAATGTATCGCGATTGAAAAAGCCCGGGTATCTGAGTAGTCTTTCAATTTCAACTGCCGCCTGATGTTCGGGATTTACGGTCAGCGACAGTGCGAACATATCTTTCATATTGTAAATTTGGTCAGTATATTCGGGATTTCTGATTCTTGCAATTGTGTGAATGTTCTTGTTAAGCCCATGCGCAGTCATACAGGTAAGCAAATTCACTTCATCCGCTCCGGTCACGGCAATCAGCAAATCTGCTGACTTCACCTCGGCGTTTTTAAGAACGGGAACTGAAGCGCAATTCCCCTGAATTGTCATAACATCAAACTGATCCGCGCTTTCGGAAAGCACAGACATATCCTTATCAATCAAAGTCACATCATGATTTTCTCTTGCAAGTTGCCTGGCAAGAGATGTTCCAACCTTGCCGTTTCCGGCGACAATAATCTTCATTTTCATATCTCCCGAATTGATTTCAATTTTGATTATTATACTCAAAAAATACTGTCACCAAAATTATAGCACTTATAAATTAAAAGGCAAGAGAAAAATTAAATTTTTTTGAATTTTCATACTGTTTCCCGCCACACAGAAAAAAGTGCCCCGTCTTTCAAGGCAGAGAGCCGATAAGACGGGGCTTTAAACAAAAAATTATTCTCTTTCTTTCATAACACTTAAGTATGCGGGACGAATTATTTTCCCACCGCCCGCAAGTTCTTCAATGCGGTGTGCGCTCCAGCCGACGACCCTTGCAATGGCAAAGAACGGCGTGAACAATTCGCGCGGAATTCCGAGCATTTCATAAACAAAACCGCTGTAAAAATCAACATTCGGGCTGACACCTTTATAGATTTTGCGTTTTTTCGCAATCACTTTCGGCGCTAATTCTTCAATTGAGTTGTAAAGCACCATATCAGCCGCCCTGCCTTTCTCGGCGGCAAGTTTTTCAACAAATCCTTTGAAAATGCGCTCTCTCGGGTCGGATACCGAATACACTGCATGACCCATTCCGTAAATCAGACCTTTTTGGTCAAATGTTTCTTTATCAACAATTTTTTCGAGATAAGCCTCAATTTCTTCTTTATCCGAAATGTCCGAAATGTTGGCGCGGATATTGTCCATCATCTCGATAACTTTAATGTTTGCACCGCCGTGGCGCGGACCTTTAAGCGAAGACATCGCAGCGGCAATCGCCGAATATGTGTCGGAGCCCGAAGAGGTTACAAC
>CAVDRT010000098.1:0-6508 GCA_963611445.1 bacterium | reverse complement strand
CCATAGTTATAACAACGCGTATGGTTTTTGCGATAATTTTTATGTCAGTCCAGATTGTTCTTGTTTCTATATAATTTATATCCATCTCAACCCAATTGTCAAAGTCAATATCATTGCGGGCATTTGCCGTTTGCCAAAAGCAAGTGAGTCCGGGTGTGACGACAAGTCGCAGACGCTGATAATCATTATAAAGCGCAACCTCATCCGGCAATGGCGGCCTTGGACCGACAAGAGTCATATCGCCTTTCAAAATGTTAAAAAGTTGCAAAATTTCATCTATACTTGTTGCCCTCAAAAATTTACCCATGCGAGTTATTCTGGGATCGTTTTTTATCTTAAAAGCGGGCCCGTTCATTTCATTTTGTTCGGCAAGGTCTTTTTTTAATTCTTCAGCGTTAGGAACCATTGTGCGAAATTTGTACATCATGAACTCTCTGCCATGCCGACCAATGCGCTTTTGGCGGAATATAGGGCTGGCATGTGGGTCATCGATGAAAATAAGAATATAGATAATCGCAAGGAAAGGAAGCAGCAACAACACAGATATAAGTGACACAACCACATCAAAAAGGCGTTTTCTCCGCCAGAATTTCTTTTTTGAAGTAGAAAAAAGTCTATTCATACTTTCCCGCGTTTTTTCGTCAACATTTTCATAATTTACATAATTTTTTACTCCCGTCATAACAGATACCCCCCTAAAAAACAAAAAGACCGACTGCAAAAACAAATGCAGTCAGTCAGGCGTACTCCAACCAAGCTTAGCCACTAAACTTTGCGTCCCCGCCTTTCGACGGGTTTGCCAAAAAACCAATCACAAATATTACCGCATTCTTTGTGCATTCGTCCTTTATATTGACAAAAAAATCATCATTCCAATCCAAAAATCAATAATTTCTTGCTTATAAAAAGCAATACAATCGTGCAAAAAATTCCGTTTCCGTCTCCAAAGTCGATTTACAGCGAGCGCGAATTTGAAACCTCACATTATATTGCGGTCAAACTTTCCAACAAGTATAATCAGCCTCAATCTGCACATTTGAATTATAGCATAAGACGGATTGTTTGTAAAGAATTTTAACTGAAAAAAGTCAAAAATGATAAATAATTCAACTTTACAAAAGGTTCTTTTTCACTCGTTTCTATGAAGATTATATAATATACCAGAACGACGGCTGTGTTTTTACTTTTGCGAGGAGTTCGGAGTGAACAGTCCCAAAACGCAACTATATTCCGTGCCGTTCTCAGGCCAAACTGCAAGCAATGTGATATGGTGAGGAACAAATTTCCCGTCTATGCGAAGCGGTACATCTGTTTCCACTGTCGGATTATCCCGAGTGGTATTCTGAAGCTTTTCATAAAGTTCATCCCACAATTCAGGAGTTATGCAGTTTTCACCGCTGTCACGATAGACAAATGTGACCTTTCTTTTGAAACTGCCGTCTTCTTGCGGATAAATATATGTAGTTCTGTGCAATAATTTATCATATTCAAATGAAATTCCGTTGCAGCGTTCCATAAAAAAGTACTTTTTAATAGATTCATTGTTAAGCATTGTCTGCAAAGTGCCGTGCTTCGGGAGGTTGTTATCTTCAAACAATTCTTTTACAACAAGCAGACTTTCGTCATGCTTTATATTGTAATCAGCACTTTGTATAAGCGTTTTGAGCTGTTTGGCAACATCCTTCAGGCACTGAATCAGCAGGGGGTTGAAAACACCGCATTCTCCCGAAAAGAGCATATCCAAAGCTTTTTCGTGTGAATATGCCGGTTTATAGCATCTTTCACTTGTCAGTGCTTCATAGGCGTCAGCCAAAGAAACAACCTGCGCCGCAATGGGAATTTCATCGCCCACCAACCCGTCAGGATATCCGTTTCCATCGTATTTTTCATGGTGCCATCGGCAAATGGAGCGCGCTGTGCGGACAAAAACGCTGTCCTGGTCAAGGTTCTTATGGCTCAATATTTCATCGCCTGCGGTTGTGTGCGTTTTCATCAAATCCCATTCTTCTTCAGTCAATTTGCCGGGTTTATTCAAAATATTTTCGGGAATTTTGATTTTTCCGACATCGTGCAGCGCGGCAAGTGATGAAATAAGTGAGATATCCGATTCTCTGATGTGATATTTATCTGTGATTTTGGCCAATCTGTGCAGCAGAAGTCCGGTGATGTTTTGAACATTCAGCGTGTGAGTCCCGGATTCGTGATTTCTGAGTTCGATAACATTGCTGAAAATGTTAATCATCGCGTTATTTGTCTTTTCGCGTTCCTGAACCTGATTTTCAACAATACGAACGAGCTTTTTTTGGTTTTCGGTCAAAAGTAAGGTATTTCTCACACGGTTTTGAACCAAAATGTCGCGGAAAGGGTGGCTCAAAAAGTCAACCGCGCCGAATTGGAAGGCTTGAGATATTGTTTTATTATCGTCCTCGGAGGATATTACAATAACAGAAGTTTCCTCAATCCAATGGTTTTCGTTCATAACACGCAACACCGACATACCGTCCATTTTCGGCATATTCAAATCCAACAAAACAAGGTCGGGCAAATTGGCTGTCATAGCGTCAAGAGCTTCTATTCCGTCACGGGCAAAAATATAAGTATATTGATCACCCAGCATTTCGCTGAGCACTTCGCGATTTAACTCAGCGTCATCGACAATCAATATTTTTCTTTTGTCCATTTTTTATTCCTCCCGTTAAAGTCAGCGACCGTTTCTGTTTGCAACCTTGACGCGGTACATTTCCCTATCGGCGGCGTTCAGAAAATCAATCGGAGTTTTTAAACTATCCTCATATTGGCTAATGCCCACCGAAAAAGTCAGTTCACACGGCAAATCGTTTTTTTTGATTGCGTTTTCAATATTCTTCACGAGTTGTCGGCAATTGTCACCGGGTGGAGCGTGGTGAAGCATAACAAATTCATCACCGCCGTATCGGCACGCATAATCGTCGCCGTTGCAATTCTTTTTTATTGCGTTAGCAACCAAGATCAACGCCTTGTCACCGATCGGATGACCGTAGATATCGTTAATCTTTTTAAATTTATCAATGTCAAACATCAAAAGAAACAGTTCGCTGTCGGCTGATTTAATATTAAGGGCGTTCGCGATTTTCTGGTCGAGCATACTGCGGTTGTTAAGCTTTGTAAGAGCGTCAAGATTGACCTGCAGCCCCAAAATTGAGATATAAACATTCACCAAAGCAAAAACCGTGCCGACAAACAACAATTGCATGTGGGGAATAAACAATTGCAAAATGCCTGCCAAAATCGGGCCGATGATAAATCGGGCGGTGTTAAGAGACATATTTCTTTCCTGATTATTCTTTGCCGTATTTGAGTGCCTGATTGACAGAACAGTGGCAAATAAAATATAACCGTATGAAACAGCCAACTGCAAGAAATAACCGTGATCCCGAGAAAATTCGCCGGAATCGGTTAGGTGGAATAAAATGTGAGTTTTGTTCGTTGTCACAACAAGAAGTGCAAGAACGGCAACAGGAAGAAACGCAAAGAAGAGATTTCTCTTTTTCTTGAAGAGATTATACCCTTGCATTGTTTCTGAAAAAGCAAGCCAGGACAGCCCCGTCACGGCAGAGCAAAGAACATTTAAACCATTGACGACATAACTGAAAGCGATTCCGTATTTCGGAAATGTTTCCGTTAGGGGCAGAAAATCGTTATTGAAAATCCAAATCAAATCGCTTGCGCAAAACAAGATGTGGCACAGCAAAACGATTGAAAACTGCCGCTTTTGCGTGAGCGCGAAGCTTGACGCCGCAGTTTTAAAAAAAAGCGTGCCGAGCAGAATAATGCAGAGAATATCTATTTCCGCATAATAACTTGCAAGCAAAGATGTGATATTTTTCATATGTTGACCTGACCTTTCGCTTTTTGTTATTGTATATCGGTTTGACACTCGAGCAAAGTTTTATAAAGTTTTTCGGCATTAAGCGGTTTTGATAAATAACAATCTATTTTTGATTCGTCAATGCGCTGTTTCACTTCAAAGATATCAGCGGTTATTGCGATAATCGGAACGCTTTCGGCGTCGGGGCGGTTCAAAGCTCGAATAGCGTCTGAAGTTTCAAAGCCATCCATTATCGGCATTCGCAAATCCATAAGGACGGCGTCAAATGTGAACGGTTCGGATGCCGTGAAAAGCTCAAGCGCTTCTTTACCGTTATTCGCAGATGTGACAATGCAACCGACTTTTTCAAGAATGGTCCGCGCGACATATGTGTTCAGTTCGTTATCCTCTGCCAAAAGCAGATTCATACCGTTTAGCTTTTTGAGTTTTTCGTCGAAAATTTCGGCGTTTTCGACAGGAATTGTTGAAGAATGAACATCTTTCTCAATAATTTTCACATTAAATTTCACGGTGAATTCAGAGCCTTCACCCGGCTTGCTTTTAACGGAGATTGTTCCGCCCATCGCATCCACAAGATTTTTGACGATAGAAAGTCCCAAGCCTGTTCCCTGAACTCCGCTGTTGAGATTTGTGTGCTCTCTCGCGAACGGTTCAAACACGCGTTGCAAAAATTCTTCGCTCATTCCGATTCCGTTATCACGGACAACAAACTTTATGTTCAACATATCATTCGCCACTTCAAGATTGTCAACTTCAAACCAGACATCGCCGCCCTCCGGCGTGAATTTTGCGGCATTGGACAAAAGGTTGAAAAATATTTGATTGAAACGCATTTTGTCCACTTGGATAATATATGCTCCGGGGCGCAGTTCGGTGTGAAAATTGATGTGCCGCGCGTCCATAAGAGGGCGCACAACGGTTTCCACAGTTTCCAAAAACTCCGCTCTGCTCAAATTTTCTTTATGTAATTGAAGTTTTCCGCTTTCGATTCGGCTCATATCAAGAATATCGTTGATAAGCCCAAGGAGAAAATTACTTGCGATTTCTATTTTATCCAAATATTCTTTTATAACAGAAATATCATTCTCGTTCTGCGCGAGATCGGTAAGATTTCTAATGGCGTTCATCGGAGTTCGAATATCGTGACTCATATTCGAAAGAAACTTCGTCTTTTCAGCACTTGCATCTTCGGTACGGGTGAGAGCGTCTTGGATTTCCGCATTATATTTCCGCTGTAAATCATCGGAATTCATCGAAGCCATAAAGCAGAACGCCAACAGCGTCACAATAACCGAACAGAACGGCTGAAATGGGAAAATCTGATAAATCGGAATGGCAAAATTGTTAACCACCGTGGCAAGAAGCGGAATAAAGGAAATAGACAATGACAAACGATAATATTTTTCTTGGCTCACCGTATGACGCACACGAATCACGATAGCGTCAACGAAAGGCTCAAGATAATAAAACAAATTCAAAACGGAATAAGCAATGTACAAAGGTCCGCGAACATACTGCCCATTTTCGGTGATTGAAAAAAGCGCTCCCGTGAACGGTGTTGCACAAATGACGCCTGCCAGCAAAATTGCCGGGATGTATTCGATTTTTTTAAAAACGCTGTTGAAAGACTCACCGACGAAGCAACGAACAAAAAGATGCCACGCAAACGGAAGCAAACTGTAGGCAAGATAAAAGAAGAACACCACAGCGGCGAAAAGAGTTGCAGTGGATTTTGAGCTGAGATCACACGCAATAAATATTCCGTCCATCAGGACATAAAACATTGTTGCACCGAACAGAAAAAAGCTTGCTCTGCGACATTCTTTTTGGCGGAAAGCCACAGCCGATCTAATCAAAAAGATCATCAAAATCACAATTAAAAACAGAGAGATTGTCAAATAACTTCCGGCCTTCATAAATGCTGTCCCCCTTAATCTTTCAAATTTTTGAGAGCCTCATCTACCCTATTATATTCCCGAATCACTGTCGGGAGCGACTCTTTTGCTTTTTTAATATCGCCGTTTCGCAAAAGCTCGGTCACAACAGACGCTTGTTCAAAAAGGCACCTGATGCCGAGATTCGCACAAATACCTTTGAGCGTGTGCGCCGCACGGAATGCCGTTTCGGTGTCGTTGTTATCGAGCGCATCGCAAAGTTCGGAAAAACTTCTGTCGGTTTTGAATTTCATCAAAAATTTCTTCACCAACGCCGAATCGCCGCACAATCTCGCGACAACCTCAGCAGCGTCGGCACCGACAAGTGTGTAGAACTGTTTTAAGTCGTCCATAACATAACCCACCTTTCGTTTTTACCGTAATAAATCTCATATTCTCGGCATAATATCCGTTACAAAAGCAAAAAACGCCTCTTTATTTATTGACTTTAACATAATTTTAGAATGAAGGCAATATTTTTTTGCAAATTGTGAGTGGATTTTCGGCGGAATTTTGTTTGTTCGATTATATTTTACACTTTGGAAGCCGTTGCCCTTGCTTTTTCTTCATTTTTTGTTGAAATTTCAGAAAGATTTGTTATAATAGTATTAGATGTTTTGTCTAATCGCATAAATTGATAAAGAGGATTTAACAATGAACTTCAAAAAAAACAATCCCCCTCGGCTCGGCTCGGCTCGGCTCGGCT
>CAVDRT010000097.1:0-2654 GCA_963611445.1 bacterium | reverse complement strand
ACTTTAGGCTCTGCCCCGAAAGGGAAGTCCGTCTTAAAGGCGCATATTTCGTGAAATACGCTTCCTGTGACAAGGACGAAAACGGCAAAGTCACTGCCGTTCATGTGACTTATGACCCCGGAACCAAGGGCGGAAACGCTCCCGACGGCAGAAAGGTCAAGGGCACAATTCATTGGGTGTCTGTTCCTTATTCGGTTGACGCAACCGTGAATCTCTATGACAGGCTTTTCAATGTTTCCAACCCGTCCGACGAAGAGGGCGTCAGCAGTTATCAGGATAACCTCAATCCGCAGTCGCTTGTGACGCTCAAATCCTGCAAATGCGAGGAATTTATGAAAGATGCCGCAGTCGGTGATAAATTCCAGTTTATGCGCCAGGGATATTTTTGCATTGACAAACATTCAACCCCCGATAATCTTATTTTCAACAGAACAGTCGCACTTAAAGATTCGTTCACACCCAAGAAAAAATAAGGTGAATTTATGAAAGTAAAGGATATTGTTCATTTTTTGGACGGCGTCGCTCCGTTTGAAACAGCGCTTGATTTTGATAACGCAGGCTTTTTGGTCGGCGACGGGAATGCCGCAGTCACTGGTGTTACCGTTGCGCTCGACTGTTATAATTCCGTCATTGATGAGGCTGAGAAAAACGGGGATAATTTGATTATCACTCACCACCCGATTATTTTCGACCCCGTGAAAAATCTTTATTCCGACACTCCGCTTTATCGGTTGGCGAACAAGGGGATTGCACTTATATCAATGCACACCAATCTTGATATGGCGGTCGGCGGGGTGAATGACGAACTGTGCAAAAAAATCGGGCTTAAAAATATCGAATTTCAAAATAAAGTTGCGGAAAACGCTTTTGAACTCCGCACGGGAGAACTTGAAAAAACACTGTCCGCCGATGAATTCGCCTATTATCTCGGTGTGTGTCTTTCGGTCAGAACGAAATATTCCGTCGGCAAAAATCCGATTAAAAGGGTTGCGGTTTGCAGCGGCTCTGGCGGCAGTATGCTGACCGAGGTGAGTGCTTTATCGGTCGACGCTTTTGTGACCGCCGATTGCAAACATTCGCATTTTGTCGACGCTGACAGATACGGAATTTCACTTTTCGATTGCGGTCATTTTAACACAGAAGATGTTATCGTTGAGCCGCTGGCACAAAAACTGCGTGACGCTTTTAAGGATTTGAATGTCCACACAAGCCATTATTCAAATATAAAGTATATCTTATAGCAAATTCAGGACCTTCGGCTCAGCCGAAGGTCCTGCTTTGTATTGTCTGTGACAAATAAAAGGCTCCTTTCTATTCCGGCTTGTGCCAAAAAGAAAGGAGCCGCATTAGACCCTTCTCTGCCGATAACACGAAAAGCGGAATATTTATTCACCATTCGATGTTTTCCGGATATTTCAGTTTTTTGGGAATGTATTTATGCGGCGGCACGCCCACATTCTCGGCTTGTGAAACAATCATCGAACAGTAACGGTCATGGTGCAGATTGCGGTTTAAAATATCGGCAAACATATCTGAAAGCGCCTGCGGTCTTTTTTCGATTTCTGTTTTAACATACCTTGAGTTGAGCGTGTCAATATATTGCACCGCATAATATTCATAATGCTTTGTGACGCCCGAAAAAATTTGATGATAAAGGTATGTTGAGGCAAATTGGGAAAACCGGGCTTTTCCGATTGTTCTTCGAAGTTCATTTCTGACAGCCCCTTGAAAGAAACGAATATAATCAACATAGTCATAAGATTTTTCTGCTTTTCTTTCGCTTTCTTCATAACTGTACCGTTTGATTGCCCGCCTGTTTTTAAGATAAAATTCATTTCCGCCGTATAAAAACAGATAGTCTGATATTGCCGAAATATCAAAAAGCGCGTCGGGCCAAAGGCAGCGGCAAACATATATGTCGCAGCCGCCGTTTTGGGTCGGTTTGCAGTTTGCGGCAAGTTTGAGTTTTCGGCAGAGTTCCAATAGTTTTATCCGCGCGGACTCATATCCCGGGTAATCGTCTTCATTGCCGATGAGAAAAAGTATTGCGTCGGAAAGTTCCGCCAAGTCGTCTCGGTCTCCGTTTATTTCAATCCCTGAAAGCCTGGGAGTCGATTTAATTTTGAGCATTGCAGGTCACCTATAATTCAAGAGTTTAAAAAACAGCGTTTACCGCTTCCCAAATATTTTTGACGCCGATGATTTCAACGCCGCTCACCGGGGAGTCTTTAAGCTGTTTTGCACACCCTTTCGGAACAAGGCATTTGGTGAATCCCATTTTGGAAATTTCCTTGAGCCTTGCCGCCGCTCTCGGCACACTTCTGACTTCGCCGGCAAGCCCGATTTCACCGAATGCTGCAAGGTCTTCGGGCAATGGATTGTCTTTGAGACCCGAAACCAGCGACATAACCACCGCAAGGTCGGCGGCCGGCTCATCAATTCTTATTCCGCCGACAATGTTGAGATAAACATCAAGATTTGAATAATAATATCCCATTCGTTTTTCGAGGACGGCTAAAATCAGGTTGAGTCTGTTTGCGTCAAAGGCGGTAGACATTCTTTTGGGGTAGCCGAAACCGGTCGTGGTGACAAGCGCCTGCACCTCTGCCAAAATGGGTCTTGAGCCTTCCAGAACACAGGCAATGCAGGAGCCC
>CAVDRT010000096.1:0-3745 GCA_963611445.1 bacterium | reverse complement strand
CTATCACGCAATGGGTTATTGCATAAGATACGAATTCGGTATTTTTCGCCAAAAATTTGTTGACGGCTGGCAGACCGAAATGCCCGACTTCTGGCTTCCGGGCGGCAGCGTTTGGCTTGAAAGAAAACCGAGCAGCGCTTATGATGTCAACTTCGGAGGAACTGTTGAAGAATCGTGGGACGGCTCGTTCCATCACATCAAAACCGTTAATCAGACAACCGTTCACGCAGTGCCCTATGACCTTATGGTTGCGGGTCTCGGCGGAAAAAGCGTCAATGTTTTGAGACTTTGGAGCGCCGAATCGCCCTCAATTGATATGAAAGCATTCAACCAGGGCGACTATGTCCGCGCGCTTGAAAGACAGGCGATGAGCGATGTCATAAGCAAGGTGCTTTATCCCGAAGACAATCACCCTGAGGGCAAATCGCTGAGACTTCGTCAGCAGTATTTTCTGGTTTCGGCTTCAATCCAGGATATACTTGAACGCCATTTGAAACAGTACGGCTCTCTTGACAACCTTGCCGACAAAGCGGCAATTCACATCAATGATACGCACCCCGCACTGGTGATACCGGAACTTATGAGATATTTCCTTGACGAGTGCGGCTACGGTTGGGATGAAGCGTGGGAAATTGTTTGCAAAACAGCGGCTTATACCAACCATACCGTTATGCGCGAGGCTCTTGAATGTTGGCAGATCGACCTGTTTAAATCGCTCTTGCCGCGTATTTATCAAATTGTCACCGAAATTGACAACCGTTTCCGCAAAAGTGTTTGGGATCAAACGCACGATGCGGATTATGTTGAACGCACCGCAATCATTCAAAACGGCGTTGTCAGAATGGCAAATCTTTGTGTTGCCGCCTGTCACCGCGTTAACGGTGTTTCAAAACTTCACAGCGAAATACTGAAAGATACGGTTTTCAATGACTATTATAAACTGATGCCCGAAAAATTCACCAATGTCACAAACGGAATTGCTTTTCGACGCTGGCTTTGCCAGTCAAATCCGGAACTCACTTCGCTTATCACCGAATGTATAGGCGACGGATTTATTGCCGACAATGCAGAACTTGAAGAATTTATGAAATTCAAGGACGATAAGGCTGTTCTTGAAAAACTCGAAAAAATCAAATACGACAACAAGGTGCGCTTTGCCGAATATATGAAAAAGGAAAGCGGCGTTGTAATCGACCCCAATTCCATTTTCGATATGCAGGTCAAGAGATTGCATGAATATAAACGCCAACACCTCAACGCCATGCATATTATTTCGGACTATTTGTATATCAAAGCAAACCCGACCGCCGAATTCACCCCGAAAACCTATGTTTTCGGTGCAAAGGCTGCTCCCGGATATTATCTTGCAAAACAGATTATCCGCTTAATTTGTATGCTTGCAAAACAAATTGAAAGCGACCCGGTCGTTAAAGATAAGATTAAAATTGTATTTGTTGAGGACTACCGCGTTTCGCTTGCCGAACTTATGATTCCGTCAGCCGACCTTTCGGAGCAGATTTCGCTTGCTTCAACCGAAGCGTCGGGAACAGGAAATATGAAACTTATGCTCAACGGCGCTGTGACAATCGGAACAGAAGACGGTGCGAATGTTGAAATACACAAGGCGGTCGGAGATGATAATATAATCATATTCGGAATGAAGACCGACGAAGTTTTGAATATTCGCAAATCGGGATATGACCCGAGGCCGTATTACAACAACAGCGAACATCTGCGCTCGGTCATTGATTTTATTTCACACGGCATAAACGGTCAGAACTTTAATGATGTTGTAAATACGCTTTTGAACACGGATTATTATATGTCGTTTGCCGATTTCGAGGATTATTGCAACGCTCAGAAAAAGGCAACAGAACTTTACAATAACCGCAAAGTTTGGAATCGTATGTCGCTTGTCAACATAGCCAAAGCGGGAATTTTCTCCGCCGACCGTTCAATAGACGACTACGCAAAGAACATTTGGAATATTACACCCATAAAATAAACAAATTGAAAGGACGCCGATTTACCCCGGCGTCCTGATTAAAATATTACCTTTTATTCAAAAAACAAAAGATGAGGCCTATGAAATTTCTTCCTTACGATTCAAAAGACATTAACTATAAATCAATTGTCGGCGCCGCCGAGGGCGGAGACACCGTCAAATTCAGGGTTTTGCTCCACAATGATGCTAGACCCTATGCGGTGTATATGGTTATACGGGATACAACTCATATAAAAGAGGGCGCGCCCGACTATCACAAAATGGAATTTGAATCTCATTATGATGAAAATTACAATTGGTTTGCAACCGAACTTGCCGTTAAAGAGGGAATTTATAAATACGGTTTTTGCTATGATTCCCCTTGGGGCAGACTCAAAATAACCCGGCATCTGTATTGTGAGGGAATCGTTTCAAACGACGGAAAAGACTGGCAGTTGACGGTGACCGAAAAGAACTTCAATACGCCGCAAAAATACAAAGGCGGAATAATTTATCAAATTTTCCCCGACAGATTTTTTGCTTCGGGTGCAGCAAAACAAGGTGTACCTGCCGATAGATTTATTCAAAATGATTGGTTTGCAAAACCCGAATACAGGCAAATAAATGAGCCCAAAACCCTCGGAAATGACTATTTCGGCGGCGATTTAAGGGGAATTGCCCAAAAACTGCCGTATCTTAAAAGCCTCGGCGTTTCAATAATTTACCTTAACCCGATTTTTGAAGCACACTCAAACCACCGTTATAACACTGCCGATTATTTGAAAATAGACCCAAGCCTCGGAAATTTGGACGATTTCAGGGAACTTTGCAAAAAAGCGCACAAAAACGGAATGTCGATTATTCTCGACGGCGTTTTCTCACACACGGGGGACGACAGCGTTTATTTTAACCGCTATAATAGGTATGACAGTCTCGGTGCATATAATTCGCTCGACTCGGAATATAAGGATTGGTACACTTTCAAACATTGGCCCGACGACTATCTTTGCTGGTGGGGCGTTCCGAGCCTGCCCGAAGTTAACGAACTCAATGAAAAATATATTGATTTCATAACAGGTGACGGCGGCGTGCTCGATTATTGGATGAAGATGGGTGCCGACGGTTGGCGGCTTGATGTTGCCGACGAATTGCCTGACGGATTTCTTGATAAATTGAGAAACCGTGTGAAATCGGTGGACGGGAACGCGTTGATTATAGGCGAAGTTTGGGAAGACGCAACCGATAAGATAAGTTATTCTGTCAGACGCAGATATTTGCGCGGCTCACAACTTGATTCCGTTATGAATTATGTCTTTGCAAATTCTGTGATAAAATTTGTTTGCGGAGGCGACGGATTTGTCTTTTTAGATGAAATTATAAATATATCCGACCATTATCCGAAGCAATGCCTTGATTTGATGATGAATCATATCGGCACACACGACACTCCGAGGGCGCTCACCGCAGTCAGCGGCAGAAAACAGACGGGGGACAGAGAGTGGCAGTCAAAACAGCATTTAAGCGATGAAGAAATCAAAAACGCAAAATCGCTTTTGCGAGTAGCGGCTGTTTTGCAATACACTTTGCCCGGCATACCTTCGCTTTATTACGGTGACGAAGCCGGTGTTGAGGGATACGGCGACCCGTTTTGCAGGTCGGCTTTTCCTTGGGGAAAAGAGGATTTAAAACTGGTCGAATTTTACAAAAAACTGGGTCAATTCAGGCGTTCGTCAACTGTCTTTGCGGAGGGTGATATAATTC
>CAVDRT010000095.1:0-7110 GCA_963611445.1 bacterium | reverse complement strand
CACAGCCGAAAATATGTTAAAACACGGATATAAAGTATACGGCATCTCCCGCCGCGGCCGCGACATTGATAATGTGGTGAGTCTGTGTGCCGATGTGACCGACGAGCAGGAAATTCTCAAAGCCGTTGATAGAGTTATGGCGGAAAGCGAACGCATTGATGTTTTAATCAACAACGCGGGGTTCGGTATTTCGGGAGCCATTGAATTCACAAACACATCGCGCGCCTTGTCGGTTTTTCTTATACGCTCGGCGTTCTGCTTCAATTTGCAAACAACAATCTAATTCGCGCCGAAAAGGCCGAGGCGGCTGTCCTTTCGGTGTTTTTGTCGGCACTCACGGCTATGCTTATAAATGCCGAAAAAGCCGCCGTCTCCCCTGCTCTTTCCGCAAGGAACGAGCGAAAAAATCCCCAAAACATTTCCAAAAAGTGTTGCCGTCGGGCTTTGGCTCACCCTGCTTGTGGTGCTGATGACCTGTGTTTTCAGCACGCTTGACAACGCCGTGACAGTTTATCACGCGAGCGGCGCCCAAAACATAGGGCAATGGCCGAGAATACTTCTCGCCGCAAGCGGTCTTTGCGCGGGATTTGTGTTTGACATTAAAAACCGAAAATTTATGAGCATCATTATGTACTGCGTGATGATTCTTTCCACAATTTGCCGTTCCGTTCCTTGTTGCGCTTGTTATTTTTTACGCTTCGGCAGGATTTTTTGCCGTTTTCTTCACGACGGCGTTTATGGAAATTGCAAGATACACAAAACTTCCCGATTTGTGGTCGGGACTCGGCCGCGCGGTAAACAATCTGACCGCTGTTTGCATAACGGGAATATCGCTCAAACTTTTGTCCGCCGACAATCATTCAGCAATAATCATCGCGGTGCCGATATTGTTCGTTGCGGTCAGCATTGCGGCACTCCTCTATTCCGTCAGGCGAAATTCATTTTTTGACGAGATTGAAACGGCAAACAATCAGGTTTATGACGAATATTGGGAACAAATGGAATCCGACGGTAACGACGGAGTTGTTCCCGTTAAATATTGGCACTCGAACTGGGACGAAAACAACAAAGTTCCGGAGGATAAAAAAATCACCGTTTTTGAAGAGGGCAAAACATATATGTACAGCATAATCCTCAAAGCGGTTGACGGCCATATGTTCTCAAGAGACTGCACAATGGAACTTAACGACATAAAAATCAAGCAAAGTCTTGTCAACCTGCCGACAAGGGACGAATATACCCTGTTTGCTTTTGCGCTTAAAACAATGCGTCCGTCCTCGGCTGACATTCAAACCGTTGACAGCATCGACATCAAAAACCTCAAAACGGATTACCAGCCGGGAGAAAGCCCTGTCACCTCGGCAACGCTCAGTGCGGAAGACGCAAAAAAAGTCAAAATTGTTTATGAATGTTGGAGAGACGGAGACGCTTATTGGTATTCGGACGAAGCCCAGTATGCCCCCGAAGACGAGCGTATCACCGAATTCCAAAAAGGCGGACGGTACTCATATAACATATACTTCATAGCAAAAGACGGCTATGAATTTGCAGACAATGTTCGTGTGACGCTTGACGGTGCTGCCCTGCCTTGGGGTGCCTTTGCCACAACCACGCAAAACAACTGGAATTTAAGAGTAACCCATGCTGCAACCCTGCGCCCGGGTGACCTGATTGAAAGAATTTATGTGAGTGACGCGACATTGAATTTCAACGCGGGCGATAAACCTGTGTTCACAGGAAAAACCGACGACTCCCTACCATATTTTGTCGACCGCGAGTGGTGGGAGACCGAGGACGGAAAAGGATATGAAACATTTGAAGAGGGCAAAAAGTATTATTACGGTATATATATCCGACTGACCGAGGAAGGCGTCAAAGAAGGCCTGCATTTTGACGAAAACACAAAACTTTCGATAAACAATCAAGACTTCGACCTTTCAAATGCGGATGTTGATATAGACGGCGAAACAATCTGGATTAGCCGTTTGTTCAGTATCACCCCGCAAAAATCGGGTGAAAAGCCAAAACTCGGCGACGCAAACGGTGACGGTGTAATTGATATAAACGACGCAATTTTGACGGCAAGAGCCGATGTCGGCTCGGCGGCGCTCGGAACAGATTCTGCCGCGCTTGCCGATGTGAACGGCGACGGCAAAGTGACAATTCACGACGCACTTTTGATTGTCCGTTTCGGGCTCGGACTTATTGAAAAATTCCCGATTGAAACAAAGTAATCTTCATTAAAATCTCCACACTTATCTCCGACGCCCCTCATTTTGAGTTTAAAATTCAAAATGAGGGGCGTCAATTTTTTAACATGATGTAAAAATCAGAATTTAAAAGGCATAATAATATTCCGGTATATTGACATAAAGGGCGTTTTGTATTAAAGTATATGTAGGTTATTATGTAAAGGGGCAACAGTCAATGAATATCAAAGAAACTTATGAAATTTGGAAAAGCCGCGCCACGGCGGACCCTGATTTGATTGAAGAACTCAAATCCGTTG
Source organism: bacterium (assembly GCA_963611445.1). Classification (GTDB taxonomy): domain Bacteria; phylum Bacillota; class Clostridia; order Oscillospirales; family Acutalibacteraceae; genus CAVALG01. Next base: position 4,601 of record CAVDRT010000095.1, on the reverse strand, counting down.
AGGGGAACGAATATGAAATAAACGACCGTTTTTACCGTGAACTTGAATTCGGCACCGCGGGACTTCGCGGCGTAATCGGAGCCGGCACAAACCGTATGAATGTCTACACGGTCGGCCGCGCGACGCAGGGTCTTTCGGACTATGTTAATTCCAAAACCCAAAACGGCAGCGCCGCAATTGCTTATGACAGCAGAATTAAATCCGACCTTTTCGCCAAAAAAGCGGCTTCGGTTTTTGCCGCTAACGGAATTAAGGTGTATATTTACAAAGAACTTATGCCGACGCCGATGCTCTCCTATGCTGTAAGGCAACTTCATTGTGACACAGGCATAGTTGTCACCGCAAGCCACAATCCCTCAAAATACAACGGCTACAAAGCATACGGTCCCGACGGCTGCCAACTTAACATTGAGGCAAGCGCAAAAGTCCTCGAATATGTAAACCGTGTTGACTTTTTCACGGGAATCAAAGAAATTGATTTTGACGAAGGCGTTAAATCCGGTATGATAAATTTCATCGGAGACGACCTTATCAACAAATATCTCGACGATGTGAAATCGGTTTCGCTGTCGTCCGATATTTGCAAATCAAGTGACCTTTCGGTTGTCTATTCGCCGCTCTACGGCACGGGAAACAAGCCCGTCAGAGCAATTCTTGACAAAATCGGCATTAAAAATGTCACGGTTGTTCCGTCACAGGAAAAATCCGACGGCAATTTCCCCGAAGCACCCTATCCGAATCCCGAAATCAGGGAAGCGTTCAAATGCTCGCTGGAACTTGCAAACAAAATTAAGCCCGATTTGCTGCTCGCCACCGACCCCGACTGCGACCGTGTGGGAATTGCTGTTAAAAACGGTGATGATTATGTTTTGATGAGCGGAAACGAAGTCGGTGCACTGCTTCTTAACTATATTCTCGAAAGACGCACGGAACTCAGCAATCTTCCAAAAGACCCGATTGCCGTCAAGACCATTGTTTCAACCGATATTTGCGAAAAAATTGCCGCAAAATACAGCGTTCAACTTGTCAATGTTTTGACAGGCTTCAAGTTCATCGGCGACCAAGTAAATCGACTTGAGGCAAACGGCGAAGAAAACCGCTTTATCTTCGGATTTGAAGAGAGTTACGGCTATCTTTCAGGTCCTTTTGTCAGAGACAAAGACGCGGTTGTGGCTTCAATGCTCATTTGTGAAATGACATCATACTATAAAGCCAAAGGGCTTAATTTACTCGAGCAATACCACAACATTGAAAAAGAATTCGGTTTCTTTGTCAATGTTCAAAAAAGCTTCGTCTTTGAGGGTCAGGAAGGTATGATTCATATGGCGGAACTTATGAACAAATTCCGCGAAGAAAAACCGTCCGATGTTGCAAAAAGCCGCGTTGTTAAAATGTCGGATTACAAAAAATCAGTCACCACGGATATGAAAAGCGGTAAAACCGAGAAAATCGAACTTCCGAAATCAGATGTTCTTTCGTTCGAATTTGAAAACGGAAGCAAGGCGATAATCCGCCCGTCGGGAACTGAGCCCAAAATCAAACTTTATATCTCGGCGGTTGCCGACACCAAAGAAAAGGCAAAAGAAATTGCCGCCCAAATTGAAGAGCATTATTCAAAAGAGATGGCATAATTAGACATTAAATGTTAGATAAAAAGCTGTTTTAACACACAAAAACCCGTGCAAATTGCACGGGTTTTTATTCGATATTAAGGGTAAATTAACCGCCGAGATATGCTTTTTTAACCATATCGCTTTCCATAAGTTCTTCTCCTGTGCCTGTGAGAACAATTTTGCCATTCTCCAAAACATAGGCTCTGTCGGAAATTGCAAGCGATTTGCCGGCGTTCTGTTCAACCAACAATATTGTTGTGCCGTCTTTGTTGATTTGTTTTATAAGGTCAAAAACTTCATCAACCAAAAGCGGTGACAGTCCCATTGAAGGCTCATCAAGCATAAGCAATTTAGGTCTGCTCATAAGCGCCCTGCCCATCGCAAGCATTTGCTGCTCGCCGCCCGACAGCGTTCCGGCAATTTGGTTTTTCCTTTCAAGAAGGCGCGGGAAAAGGCCGTAAACTTTTTCGAGGTCTTCTTTAACCGCTTTTTTATCTTTGTTAAGAAAAGCGCCCATCAAAAGGTTTTCATAAACGGTGAGTTCCTGAAAAACTCTTCTCCCCTCCGGAACCTGTGCCATACCGAGACCGACCAATTTATGCGCCGGCATATGGGTTATATCAGTTCCGTTATAAGTAACTGTTCCGCCCTTTTTGGGGATAAGCCCGATAACGCTTTGCATCGTTGTGGTTTTTCCGGCGCCGTTTGCGCCGATAAGGGTGATAATTTCCCCCTCGTTTACCTCAAAACTTATGCCTTTAAGAGCCTGTATAACCCCGTAAAAAACCTCTAAGTCTTTAATTTCAAGTAATGCCATAGTAATCTCCTTCAGGCGTGTCAGCCGCCGATATATGCCTTGATTACCTCAGGGTCATTCAAGGCTTCTTTGGTTGTGCCTTGTGCCAAAACCGTTCCGAAATTAAGAACGGTCACCTCGTCACACAAGCCGGAAACAAATTTCATATCGTGTTCGATAAGCAAAATTGTCATATCAAATTTATCGCGGATAAGGAAAATAGTCTCCATAAGGTCGCGGGTTTCATTGGGATTCATACCCGCGGCAGGCTCATCGAGAAGCAAAAGTTTCGGATTTGTCGCGAGAGCCCTTGCAATTTCAAGTTTGCGCTGTTTGCCGTAGGGCAAATTGCAGGCGAGGTTATTTCTCTCCTCTTCAAGGTCGAATATACGGAGAATTTCTTTGGCACGGTTTCTCATCGCTTTTTCAACCTTGAAGTGTTTCGGCAGTCTCAAAATCGAGGTGAGAAATCCGCATTTAAACTCAGGCTGATTCGAAAGACCGACCATAACATTTCTGATAACGCTCATATTATTAAAAAGCCTTATATTCTGAAATGTTCTGGCAATGCCTTTGTGATTGATTTTTTCCTGAGATTTACCCTTGAGGTCTTCACCGTTCAAAAGGAATGTTCCGGTTGTGGGTTGATAAACACCGGTCAGCATATTGAATATTGTGGTTTTTCCGGCACCGTTCGGTCCCACAAGTCCGTAAATTTGATTTTTCTTTATCTTGATATTCACATCCTGCGCCGCTTTAAGTCCGCCGAAAGATATACCGAGATCTATCGTTTCAAGTACATATTCTGACATTATTTATCCCCCTTTGGTGCTTTATCGGGTTTCGGGTTGTTGGGGTCGGCGGCGGAAACATCAACAGACAAAACTTCGTCCATCGGGATTTTTGTTTGTATACGCGCCCACTTTGCCGAATCGTCCTTGATTACCGACGGGTCCTTTTTCTTGTGGAGATTTTCAATAAGTTTTCTTATATCGTATTTATCTCTGATTGCTTTAAATGCAGGAGAATTGTTGTAAATTACCACAAGGATAAGAATTATCGCATAGAAGAAGTTTTGGAGCACAGCAAGGTTTCCGGTGAGAATAGTCGCAAATTCGGTATTTATGAATGTTATCAACGCCGCGGCAATTATTGAGCCGTTTATTGAGCCTATTCCGCCGAGGACGACCATAACCAAAATTTCGATTGAATAGTTATAGCCGAATTTCGAACTCTGAACATTGTAGTTTGAAAAACTGTAAAGTACGCCTGCAATTCCCGCAAAGAACGAAGAAATTATAAATGCAAGCAATTTGTATTTTGTTACGCTGATGCCCGTTGCCTTTGCGGCAATTTCATTATCGCGGATTGAAGTTATCGCGCGACCGTGTTTTGAGCGCATAAGGTTTTGAATAACCGCCAAAGTTATGAGCACAAGGGCAAAGCAATAAAGATAGAGCGAGTCCTTGTCATACCTCGGAGTTTCAAGACCGAGCGCGCCGCCGAACGATTCGCGGCTCGTGTTCTGAAAAACTGATTTGACGATTTCGCCGAAACCGAGCGTTACGATAGCAAGATAGTCGCCTTTAAGGCGAAGCGCCGGAAGTCCGACGATGAAGCCGAAGAACGCCGCACAAACACCGCCGACGAGCAGCGATATTATCAGTGACAAAGGTCCTGTCGTACCGAGTTTGCTTTCAAGAATCAGTGAACATTTTCCGCCGAGATATGCACCGATACACATAAACCCTGCGTGCCCCAGTGAAAGTTCGCCGAGGAAACCGACAACCAGGTTGAGCGACAACGCAAGAATGACGGCGATTGCTATTTTTTCAACCAAATAAATTGTTGATTTTTCAAGTCCGAAAGTAAGTGAACTTATGAGGAGAAAAGCTGTGAATGCCGCAATGACGACATAATTCACATAATGTTTCCACTTGATTTTTGACAGTTTAGAATTACTCATTATACCTTCTCCTTTCTCTTTTTACCGAGAATTCCCGTCGGTTTAACAAGGAGAATTACGATAAGTATAAGAAACTCAATAGCGTCTGTGTAGGCTGCAAGCGCAGGGATTTTATAGGATATACATTCTATAATTCCGAGGAAAATTCCGCCGAGCATTGCACCGGGGATAGAGCCTATTCCGCCGATAACCGCAGCCGTGAACGCCTTGATACCGGGCATTGAGC
>CAVDRT010000094.1:0-2654 GCA_963611445.1 bacterium | reverse complement strand
GGGCGCCGGCGTCGGCAAAACCGTGCTCATACAGGAATTGATACACAATGTCGCAATGGAACACGGCGGTTATTCGGTGTTCACGGGCGTCGGCGAACGCAGCCGCGAAGGCAACGATTTGTGGAACGAAATGCGTGAAAGCGGCGTTTCTGACAAAACGGCGCTTGTGTTCGGTCAGATGAACGAATCTCCGGGTGTGCGTATGCGTGTTGCGCTTTCGGGTCTTACTATGGCGGAATATTTCCGTGATGTTGCGGGAAAAGATGTTTTGCTGTTTATCGACAACATTTTCCGTTTTGTTCAGGCAGGCAGTGAGGTTTCAACCCTTCTCGGCCGTATGCCGTCTGCCGTCGGATATCAGCCCACGCTTGCCGAAGAAATGGGTGCTTTGCAGGAGCGAATCACTTCGACGAAAAACGGCTCGGTCACCTCTGTTCAGGCGGTTTATGTGCCGGCAGACGACCTGACCGACCCTGCTCCGGCGACCACTTTCACCCACCTCGACGCCACGACTGTTCTGAGCCGTAAGATTGCCGAGCAGGGTATTTATCCGGCAGTTGACCCGCTTGCTTCAACCTCAAGAATTCTGGAAGCGGATGTTGTGGGGCAGGAGCATTACAGCGTTGCTCGCCGCGTGCAGGAAATATTGCAAAAATATAACGAATTGCAGGATATAATCGCAATCCTCGGTATGGACGAATTGAGCGAAGAGGACAGACTTGTTGTTGCCCGCGCGAGAAAAATCCAACGCTTTTTGGCTCAGCCTATGAATGTTGCCGAAAAATTCACGGGCATTCCGGGCGTTTATGTTCCGCTCAGCGAAACAGTGCGCGGATTTAAGATGATTCTGGACGGCGAAACGGACGAATACCCCGAAGCGGCATTTTACAATGTCGGTACGATAGACGATGTTAAACGCCGTGCCGAGGAACTTAAGGAAGAGGAAAATCAATGAACAGTTTCAATGTGCATATTTTGGCTGCTTCACACACTTTTTATGAGGGGGAGTGCGTTTCCCTCATTGTTCCTACACCTCACGGACAGTATGGCATTTTGGCGGGTCACTGCAACACAATAAGCGCGGTTGATCCCGGCAAAATGGAATACCGTATGCCGAACGGAGAATTAAAAATCGCCGCCGTATCTTCGGGACTTGTAAAAATCGAAAACAATGAAGTTTTGGTGCTGGTTGACAGCGCCGAACGCCCCGAGGACATCGACGCTCTGAAAGCAAAGCAGGCAGCGGACGCCGCAAAAGAGGCAATGCTGCAAAAACAGAGCATCAGGGAATACCACGCCGCTCAAATGACGCTTGCGCGCGCGGTTGCCCGTTTGAGGGTGAAAAGCAGCAGCGGACAGTGAAAATGCGCTTTTAAATATTCCTGATTTGAGACCGACCGCGGAATTTTTCGGTTTTGCGGTCGGTTTTTAACAAAATTTTGATAAAATTCGGATTTTTGTATTGACAGAAAAGATAAATTGTGATATTGTATTCACAGAGTTAGCCGCGGCTAACCGACAACACGGAGTTTCCCCTGTATTTATTCTGCGGAGAATCAGACCGATGACCTGACGGTTTGACTTCTGCCGAAAACAATCTCAACAAACCGTTGTTGTCGGGCTGCGGCTCGGCTTATCTTTTCGGGTTAGCAATTGCTAACTGAGTTTTAAAACAAAATCGGCTTTTGAGTCGTCGGCAGGAAAAACACAATTTGGACGATTCATTTTAAGGAATTTTAAAATAATCAAAATTCATTTTGAGAAAATAAAAAAGGGGGGATTTGCTTGTCGGAAGAAATGATAATAAAACACTGTTCGCCCACGCTTGCCGGAATAAAAACGGGGAGTATGTTTTCGTACCCATATAAATCGGCTGACGAAATGCGCGCCGCCGTTCGGCGCTGGAACAGGGTGTTGACGGAAAAAGGACTTCGGGTTTTGCCGCTTCGCTATAACGGGCGCACGGCGCTCATCTATATATACCGTCCCGCAAAACTGTCAAGAGATTTGCAGAATACCGCGGCAGCGCAAATCCTTAAAAAATGCGGTTACGGCAGTTGCAATCCCGATTGCTGTGTTGCGCGGCTTGTGAAGCGAATGTCTAATTATGATGAATTTCCGCACGAAATCGGGCTTTTTCTCGGCTATCCGCCCGAAGATGTCAGCGGATTTATCAAAAATAAGGCGCACGGCTGCAAGTGCGTCGGATATTGGAAAGTGTACGGCGACGAGGAATCGGCGCGGAGAACTTTCGGAAAATACAATAAATGCACACGGGTCTACCGTGAGCAATACGCTCGGGGAAAATCACTTGAGCGGCTCACCGTTAAAAGCCCCGTGCAATAAATAAAAATTTGAAAGGCGGTAATATTTATGAGTAAAATAGCAGTGGTTTATTGGAGCGCCACAGGAAACACAGAGGCAATGGCTGCCGCCGTTGCCGAGGGTGCAAAGAGCGCCGGTGCCGAAGCCACACTCTTCACGGCGGCGGAATTTGACGGCGGTATGCTTGATTCTTTCGACGCGGTTGCGTTCGGCTGTCCCGCAATGGGAGCGGAAGTGCTGGAAGAAAGCGAATTTCAGCCTATGTTTGATTCTTGCGAAGCAAAACTTTCAGGCAAAAAAACGGCTCTTTTCGGCTCTTACGGTTGGGG
>CAVDRT010000093.1:0-9169 GCA_963611445.1 bacterium | reverse complement strand
GAATTTACCGTTTTCGATTTCGGCGGTGCGGTTTGTCACACGGTCGAGAAAATATCGGTCGTGCGAAATTATAACCGCCGCCTTTCCGCAGCCGAGGATGTAATCTTCAAGCCATGAAAGCGACGCGATGTCAAGGTGGTTTGTCGGCTCGTCAAGCAGCATTATTTGCGGTTTCGAAAGCAAAAGTTTGCACAGCCCGATTTTGGAACGCTGACCGCCCGACAGAGCCGAGGTCGGCAATTCCTGCTCCTTTTCCGAAAAGCCGAGTCCCGCGAGCGCGGAACGGGCAAGCGCACGGTAGGTGAGCCCGCCGAGGGCTTCGAATTTTTCGTTTAAAAACTGCTGTTTTTCGATAAGCTGTTCGTTATAATCCGTTTCAAGCCGCATGTTAAGCGCGTCAAGTTCTTTTCCGACGGCTGTGACTTCATCAAAAACCGTCAAAACCTCTTCATAAGCGGTTTTCGACGAACTTTCGCAGGTGTGCTGCTGCAAATAGCCGATTTTCACATCGCTTTGCTTTGACATTCCGCCGCCGTCAGGTTGGATTTCACCGGTTATTATTTTGAAAAGCGTGGTTTTACCGGCGCCGTTTGCGCCGATAAGGCCGATAATATCGTTTTTCTCTATATTAAATGTAACATTTTCAAATAAAACATTTTCGCCAAAACTCTTTTTGACGCCGCTGAGGGATAAAAGCATTTTCCAGTCACCGTTTTCGCTTAGTTTTCGGGCATTCCCGACACTATTACAGTCTGACACAGAAGCCGCCCACTGTCAAGAGCAAAAAAATATTGTAATTATTTGCGGTTGTTGTTATAATGATTATAATTGTTATAACGGACGCTGAGGTGGGATTATATGAATATCCTGAATTTTAAAAAAGAATTTTTCGGTTTTAACAAAAACGATGTCACAAGATATATTGCCGAAATGATAGAAACATATGAAAAGCACACAGACGAACTGAACGGCGAAATCAACCGCCTGAAAGAACAAAACCGCCGTCTTGTATCACGCAATTCGGAACTTGAAATAAAACAGGCGGAAACCGAAAAACTGAGAGAAAAAACCGAAAAACTTGCGGAAACCGTCGGGAATTTATATATTCTTGCAAAATCGGGAGCAACGCAGATTTTAAACGACGCCGAACATTGCGCCGATGAGGTTTACAAACAGGCGGAAAACAACATAAGCGCCGTTTTGGAAGCGCAAAACGAATTAAAAGCCATAGACAGCAATTTGAAATCCGTTTCGGGCGAATTTTCAAACAGTGTGCAAAAACTTTCCGAATCGCTCGACAGCGTTCAAAAAGGAATGAAAGACAGCCTCAAAAATTCCGACAGTTACAAGCAAACCGTGCTCTCGGCACTCTCCGACGACTAACGGCAGCAAAAAGGCAATATAAATATGAAAGAATACAAACTCAACACCGAAAACATAAAACCGTACCTCGGGGAACTGCGCGCAGGCGACCGTGTTCTGCTTTCGGGCACGGTTTACACCGCGCGTGACGCGGCGCACAAAAGACTTTTTGAAATGATTAAAAACGGAGAAACACTCCCGTTTGATTTAAACGGTGCCGCCGTATATTACGCCGGTCCGACGCCGACGCCCGAAGGTCTCGCAATCGGAAGCTGCGGGCCGACAACCGCCGGACGAATGGATAAATACACCCCGCTTTTGCTTTCGCACGGTCTTGCGGTTATGATCGGAAAAGGCGACCGCAGCCCCGAAGTAAAGGCGGCGGCAAAAGAAAACGGTGCAGTTTATCTTTGTGCGGTCGGAGGAGCGGGTGCCGTTGCGGCAAAGCACATCACCGAATGTGAAGTCATCGCATTTCCCGACCTCGGCTGCGAATCGATAAAACGGCTGAAATTTGACAATTTTCCGCTGTTTGTGGGACTTGACCTGCACGGCGGCAGCATTTTTAAATAATCGTTAATCCAACGCTATACCAAAGTCTTTCACGGAGATTTGATATGAATTTTAAAAGAGCAATACCTGCCGCGGTTATCGCCGTCTTGCTGGCGGCGCTTATGTTCTCCGGCAATTTTAAAATTGCCGCCTCGATATTCAACACAAAATATTTTCAAAAGCCGTATGAGGCGGTTGAATACATAAAAAGCAGTTACAAAGTCACAGACGGCATTGCGGTTGTGGGTGATGATGATTTTGCACTTTATCTTTTTTGCGGTGATTACAGCGGCGCTTTTTTGTCGGAAAAGAACTGCATTTATGTCGCCGATATGGCGGTCAAAAACGGAGCCTATATGTTCACAGGCGGAATTAACGGGATAAATCCGCGCGACACCGAGCAAACGGATGCGGGGCTTTCGCTTAAAAAGGCGAAACGCGGCGACACGGTTGTGTATTGGGATATAATCGACCCGCAGTTTGAGAACGAAGCGATTTTCGGCGGAGAAAGTATGAACTCGGTCAAATTCCGCACAAGCACGGCAGACGGTGAAATGCGGGAATTGGTTTTTGTTTATAAAGTTACAAACACCGACCCTCACCGTCGGCAGACTGAGTCAATTTAGGTTTAAAACACCAAAGAAAGAGTGGGGTTTTATATGAAGATTTTATCAATCGGAAACAGTTTTTCACAGGACGCACACAAATGGCTGCACGACATTGCCGCAGCCCAAGGGCTTGACATTTACACCGCCAACCTGTATATCGGCGGTTGCAGCCTCGAAACGCATTATAACAACATAAAAGGCAACAAAGCCGATTATGAATATGAAATAAACGGCGGAGAATGCAGCCGAATGATTTCAATAAACGAAGCGCTCACGCTTGACGACTGGGACATTGTCACACTTCAGCAGGCGAGCCATTTCAGCGGCAGACCCCAAACCTATTTCCCCTATCTTGAAAGCGTTTGCAATTATGTGAAAGGTGTTTTGCCCGACGCCCGTATTTATATCCACGAAACCTGGAGTTATGAAATCGATTCCTGGCACGAGGCATTTGCCGACTATAACAAAGACCAGGGTGAAATGTACCGCAGGCTGCACGACTGCTACATTATGGCAGGAAAGGTTATCGGCGCTCCCGTCATTCCCGTCGGCACGGTTATTGAGTCAATTCGCCACGAAATACCCGAATTTGATTTCGCCGGCGGAAAGCGCTCAATTCACCGCGACGGATTTCATCTTTCGCTGAATTACGGAAGGTATGCCGCAGCGGCAACCTGGATTTCCTTTATCACAGGCGCAGACCTTCGCGGAAACAGTTTTGTGCCGCAGGTTGAGGGTCTTGAAACCGACCCGGCGCTTATCAAAAAAATTCAGGACAAGGTTTACGAAAAAATCAATATGCAAAAAAACTGACAAAAGAAGAGCGGCAGACAAAGCCGCTCTTTCTTGCTTTAAACATTTATTCTCACTGTTTTTCCTTGAAAAACAACGGCATATAAATTATAATGGTAATGTTCACGCATTTTAAAGCGAAGGAGACTCTTTATGAAATACAGTGAAATGTCAAAAGAACAACTGCAAAACGAATACACAAAAGTTCGTGCCGAATATGATTCGTGGTGTCAGCAAAACCTGAGCCTTGATATGGCAAGAGGAAAGCCGGGACCCGACCAAATGGATTTAAGTCTTGAACTTTTTGACCTTGTCAACACCAAAACAGGCTTTAAAAATTTCACGGGAATCGATTGCCGCAACTACGGCGGGCTTGACGGTCTAATTGAACTCAAAAACCTGTTTTCGGAAATAATGGGCGTTGCACCCGACCAGGTTATTGTGGGCGGAAATTCATCGCTCAATATGATGTATGACACTATTTCACAGGCGATGGTCAGCGGATTTTCGGGAGAAAAACCCTGGCTTTTGCAGGATGAGCCCAAATTCATCTGCCCTGCCCCCGGATATGACCGTCACTTTGCCATTTGTGAACACTTCGGTATCAAAATGATAACCGTTCCGCTCAATGAAGACGGTCCCGATATGGATACGGTTGAAGAACTTGTGAAAGACGAGAGCGTCAAGGGTATGTGGTGCGTGCCGAAATATTCAAATCCCGACGGAATCACATACAGTGACGAAACCGTGAGACGCATCGCAAAACTCGAGCCTGCCGCAAAAGATTTCAGGATTTTTTGGGACAATGCTTATGCCATACACAATTTCCGCGACGACGATGTCGAACTTCTCAATATATATGAAGAATGCAAAAAACACGGCCACGAAAACAATGTGCTTATGTTTGTGTCAACCTCGAAAATCACATTCCCCGGCGCCGGTGTTGCGGCGGAGGCGGCAAGCCCTCAAAATGTTGCCGAACTTAAAGCCAGAATGAAATATCAGACCATCGGCCCCGACAAGCTTAACCAGCTCCGCCACGCGAGAATGTTCCCCGACATCGAAAGCCTTCTCAAACATATGAAACGCCATTCGGACATAATCCGCCCGAAATTTGACGCAGTTTTAAGTGAATTCGACAAACATTTGCTTAAATATGACATTGCACACTGGACGCACCCGACCGGCGGTTATTTTATAAGCCTTTTTGTAAATAACGGCTGTGCCCAAAGAACGGTTGAACTTTGCAAGAAAGCGGGGCTTATCCTGACCCCTGCCGGCGCCACATACCCTTACGGCGTCGACCCCGACGACAGCAACATCAGAATTGCGCCGTCTTATCCGCTGGTGAGCGATTTGGTGATTGCGACCGACCTGCTTTGCACCGCAATCAAACTCAGCACTCTTGAAAAAATGCTCGGCGCGGCAGAATAGCGCCCGCACCCCGCAATTTAAAATGATTCGGCGGTTTTTGATTAAAATTGTCAAATATGACGCTGAACACGGCAAATTTTCAGTTGACTTATTACAAATATAATTATATAATTTAATTTGTGATGTTTGCAAAAGTTGGCGAGTTCCCCGAAATTCGGCAGCATTTGATTTTAAACAACTCAGTAAATTTATTTTTGGAGGTTATGCCCGATGAAGCGCACCGGAAAAGCGGCATTTTTCATAATCCTCGTTCTGATTCTCGCCTTCTCTTACACGGCGTTTTTCGGAATAAGCGATTATTACGGCGATACACAAAAAGTGTATATCAAAGGCGCTAAAGACATTCGTTGGGGCATCGACATCAAGGGCGGTATTGAAGCGGTCTTCAAGCCCGATGTTAAAGATGCCAAAATAACAAACAGCAATATGGACGCGGCAAAAGAAATCATTGAAACCAGACTTCTTGCCAAGAACATTACCGACAGTGAAGTTTACACCGATTATGAAAACCACCAGGTAATCGTCCGTTTCCCCTGGCAGTCGGAAGACAACAGCGACGACTTTGACCCGACAACGGTTGTCGAAGAACTCGGCGAAACCGCTCAGCTTCATTTCTATAACGGCTCGGACAATTCGACAGAGCCGTTTATGGACGGCGGCGTTGTCACAAGCGCGACAGCCGGATATAATGAACAAAACGGTTATGTCGTTCAGTTGAAACTCAACTCAGAAGGTGCGGACAAGTTTGCGGCGGCAACCGCAAAAGCAGCGTCCGACGGCAGTTCAATTTCAATTTATATGGACGATCAGAACATATCAACAGCCACTTGCAGCCAGGCGATTACGGGCGGTGAGGCGATTATATACGGCAACTTCGACAGCGACTCGGCAAAAGAACTCGCCGACAAGATAACCGCAGGCTCTCTCCCCTTTGCATTGACGGTTGACAATTCAAAACTCCAGATTGTGTCACCGACACTCGGCTCGCGCGCTTTGCAGGTTATGCTTATTGCCGGCGTTATTGCATTCATCGCAATATGCCTGCTTATGCTTCTTAAATACCGTATGTGTGGCTTTGTTGCCTGCTTCGTGCTTTTGTTCCAGGTCGCCGGAATCATCGCTTTCACTTCGGGTTATTTCGGAAACCTCAACAGTTTCACGATGACAATACCGGGTATTGCGGGTATTATCCTTTCAATCGGTATGGGCGTCGATGTCAATGTTATTATGTCTGAGCGTATCAAAGAAGAATTCTGCAACGGCAAAACAGTGGACGGCGCAATTTATTCGGGATTTGAAAGAGGATTTTCGGCAATATTCGACGGCAACGCAACCGTTCTCATCGTCGCCCTCGTTCTTATGGGCGCTTTCGGAACACCCGACAGTTTCCTGGCAAAAGCGTTCAACTTCATCACATTCAACGCTTTCACATCTTCGATAACCGGTTCTATTTTCTCCTTCGGTTATACATTGCTTATCGGTATTGTGTTCAATATGGTAAGTGCTTATGTTACAAATACAATGCTCAGGAGCATTTCAAGATTCAAATGCTTCAGAAATCCCTGGCTTTACGGAGGTGTGAAGAACAATGAAGACTAAGAAATATTGCAATTTGCACATTGATTTTTGCAAGCAGCTGCCCAAATGTCTTGTTATTTCGGCTTCTGTCATTTTGATAGGTATTATCTTCACCGTTCTGTTCGGCATTGACCTTGACATCAACTTCAAGGGCGGCTCAAGATTCACCTATTCATATTCAGGCAAGGTTGACACCGCAGCCGTTGAGAAAACAGTTGAAGACACAATCAAACAAAAAGCCGAAATCACAGAAAGTTCCGATTTTTCGGGAGATACGACATATTTGGTTGTAACCCTTGTTAAAGACGAAGCCCTCTCGACCGACGAGCAGGATAGCATTCTCACAGCCCTTCAGGATAAATATGCCGACAACAACTTTGAATTGCAGGATTCCAGCATTGTCAACCCCTCAATCGCAGGCAGTTTCTTTGTTAAGAGTATTGCTGCGGTTGCACTGGCGGCAATTTTCGTTATAATTTATATCGGTATCCGCTTCCGCAAAATCGGCGGTGTTTCGGCAGGTGCGTTTGCATTTGTCGCTTTGATCCACGATATAATTATCGCGTTTATGTTCACAATCATTTTCAGGTTGCAGGTTGACTCAAACTTCATTGCCGTTGTGCTCACAATCCTCGGTTATTCGCTTAATGACACAATCGTTGTTTATGACCGTGTTCGTGAAAACAAAAAGCTTTATCCGAAACTTTCAATAACCGAAAATATGAACAACAGTTTGAATCTTTCGTTCACCCGTACAATGATGACATCAATTGCAACCATACTTGCAGTTCTTATCGTTCTCATTGTCGCTGAGATAAACGGAATCACCACAATCCGCACATTCGCAATCCCGATGATTTTCGGTTTGCTCTCAGGTTGGTATTCGTCCGTGTTCATCTCCGGTCCGCTGTGGGTAAGATGGAAACTCTTCAAAGAGTCACGCCCAAAAAAAGCAAAATAATTTTTAAGCAAACACAATCGGCTTGTCGGAAAACAGTTTTCCGGCAAGCCGATTTTTTGGCTTTATATAAAATCATTTGTCAAATATAGGCTGACAATAGCCTACCCGTTTATTCAAAATCAAAGTCGTCCGCCGCGTCCTCCTTGAAAATTTCGAACAACCGAGCCAAAAGTTCATCATCGTCAACAAGGCTGTAACTGTCGAAATCATCAGCGGCGGTATCAACCTCAAAAATCATAACCTCGTCGGCTTCGTCCTCGTCGGGCAAAACAACTATATACTTTTTGTTTTCATGCTCTATAACATCAAGCAGCAAAAAAGCAACGGGTTTCCCCTCTTCGTCGTTTAAATATATTTTTTCTTCTTCCATAACTTCCTCCGATAAGTCGAATTTTACTGCCTTATTGTAACACAGCTGTTTGCTTTTTTCAACAGCAATAAAATATTGGAGATGTTGATTTCCAAATACCGCTGTGATAAAATCAAATAAAGATTATTTTGATTGGAGAACTGAAAAATGCACGAAATAAACATAAGAAAAGCCGCCGAGGCGGACATTCCGGATATAGACAGGCTCCTTCTGCAAGTTCACAAAGTTCACAGTGACGCACGCCCCGATTTGTTTAAAAAAGGCGCTAAAAAATACACAGACGGAGAGTTGAAAGAAATTTTAAAAAACGAAAAAACACCCGTCTTTGTGGCGGAAGGTGACGGGCATATTCTCGGCTATGCCTTTTGCATACACAAACAATTTTTGAATGACAACAATATGACCGATGTCAAAACGCTTTATATTGACGACCTTTGCGTTGACGAAACAGCAAGAGGCTGTCACATCGGAAGCCGCCTTTATGATTTTGTGATAGACTTTGCAAAAAGCCACGGCTACTACAATGTAACATTGAATGTTTGGGCAGATAATAAAAACGCCGTGAAATTCTATGAGAAAATCGGGCTTAAAATCCAAAAAATCGGAATGGAAAAAATTCTTTAAATTAACTGTTTTTCATTATAACAGTTTCGACAACATCTGCTATGTGTTCGGCGGCGTCGGCACACTTTTCAAAACCCGAATATATTTCGCGCCAAGCGATTATTTCAAGCAGCTCGACGCCTGACGAATGCAGGTCATACATACAACCGATAAAAAGTTTGTCCGCCCGTTCTTCAAGCGAATTTATTTTGATTATGTGTTCCCGTATGCTTTCGTCGCGCCGAAAATCCGGAAATTTCTGCAACAGTTTTTTAACTTCTTCAAAACAAGCTGTAACCGTTTTCGCAAGTTCTGCCGCATCGGGACGCACGGCGAGAATGTGATTGTAATAAAGTTTTATCATCACATCGTCAATCCTGTCGCAGATTTCGTCAATGTTTCGGCTCATATCGGAAACATCTTCACGATCAATCGGCGTTATAAACGCTTTGGCGGCAACATCCTGCAATTCGTGTTTTTTGCGGTCCGCTTCCTGTTCGATTTTGTGCATTTCATCAACTTTTTGCGGCAATCTGCCCGAATTGAAATTCAAAATCACATCTTCGACCAATCGGGCTCCGCGGCAGGCGCAGTCGGCACATTCTATAAAATTGTTGAAATAAAACATATCCTGTTTTTTCGACATAATTTTCTCCCTTTCTAAAAAACAAGCAAAAACAATTTTGCGATAATAAAACTTATAATTCCGCAACCCGGGAAAGTGAAAATCCACGCAAGCAGCATATCACGCACCACGCCGAAATTTATTGCAGACACTCTTTTCACCGCGCCGACGCCCATAATCGCCGTTGTTTTGGTGTGTGTTGTGGAAACGGGAATTCCGAACAGACTTGAAAGCAAAAGGCAAAGTGCCGCCGCAAGGTCTGCCGAAAAGCCCTGATATTTCTC